>NZ_JBFTHT010000006.1:0-233741 GCF_056394385.1 Arthrobacter sp. 10N44_2
CCGGACCAGCGCCCGTCCGCAAACCAGACATGTCAGAGATATACAAGCACCCCAGCCACCCTAAGCTTTCAAAGCTTAGCTACCCCTGATTTGCCCCGCCGTCACTGGGAAGCAGGACCAATCCATACACACGTTTTGTCCTATAACCCCCGGCTGCCCCCAAACCGGTCCGGTACACGGCCTGCCATAACAGCGGCCCCAGGGCCCGCTACGAGCGCCCCACATCCCCGGGCAGCCGGCAGGGCATCCAAGGCCGGTGCCGGCGTCGACCCGCCAAGGCATCCCCTCACTGCCCGCCAGGATGCTTCTAAATTCGTCAAGCCGGGTTCTGATGGCGCAGCCAGCGCAGCGAAAGGACAAACCAGCTCCTTGGAACTGGCCCCCTACATATTAAGTTCCTGGCGTTGTGCAAGTATTAGTCCACTGACCTTGGGGGGTGTCCGGTGATGATCACAGGCAAGTTCAAGTACGCCGCTACTACCACAACGCTGGGGCTGATCTGCGTCCTAACAGCCTGTGGCATGGAGGCGCAGCAGTCCTCGAATGCCCGGTCTTCGCAGTCCCCGCAGCATACGGAATTCGGCTCTATCGAGGAAGCCCGCCGAGCCGTTGCCGATGTCATTGGCTGCGAGGAAGCGCCCAAAACGGCCCCCATCATCAATCCGGAGCTGGCCGGTTACACGGCCGAATACGCCGTCTGTTCAAAACGTGTACAGGTCGAGTGGTTCAAGACCGAAGAGGCCCGAAATGCTGAGCAGCAGCTGTATGCGGACAGCACCCAGCCTTTAGCCATCGTGGAGGGTAAAAACTGGATGGTCGTGGACATGTCCGAGGCACTTCAGGAGTCTCCGAGCGGTATGGACTTGAAGGGCCTGGCGCAAGAGCTCGGCGGCCAGTTCAAATCCTTGAATGGTGCCAAGCAGTCTTAGAACACCAAGAGTTAGGCCTCATCAGTACGTGGGTGCAGGGTGAGCGTGGTTGAGAGCGCGGTAGATCTGGCGAGTGATGTATCTCTTGAGGCTACGAATGATCTCCTTCTTGGTTCGTCCTTGGCTTGTTCGTTTGGCGACATAGTTCTGGGTGCTTTGGTCACGCTTCATTCTGATGAGGGCGATGGTGTAAATCGCTTTGCTGAGTTGGCGGTCCCCACCTCGGTTCGAGCGGCATCAGGTGCTACTGCCCGATGACGCCGGGACCGGGCAGGTGCCGGCCAGGGCTGCGAACGCCGCTTCGGAGCGAATCCTCCCGGTGTGTGACCATGCGGTCAGGATGATTGCGGCAAGCACGGGTCCAATGCCGTAGATACCCAAAAGAGCCGGGTGCACTTGCTGCACAAGGGACTCGAGTTCGTCGTGGTTCCTGGCCATTTGCTCCTGCAGTATCAGGATCTGCTTCGCGAGCCGCGTTGCTTCGCAGCGGCAGGTTTGAACTCCGAATTCCTCGTCCCGTTCCCTCCAAGCTGCGATGGTGTTGATCTGTGTGACGGTCAAGGGCTTACGGGCGTCGACGCCGAGGTCGACGACGCGGAGGAGTGCGGTGAGAGCATTAATGGCTGCGGTCCGTTCCCTGGCGAACCGATACCGGACCCGGCTAGGGCGGACATATCCAAGCAAGCGCACTTCGGGAGATTCCCCTCGGAGGCAATACCATGGGTGAGCCACGCCCAAGCCAGGCCACAGCACCAGACTGCCGGCCACTCACAGAGCAGCCGGGTAAAGACTTACAGACCATGGGACGGGTCAGCAGCGGGCAGCGCCCGGGGTGGCTACCTGGCGGCACAAAGTACGCCGGCGGGGACCGCGGCGGAACTCGGTGAAACGGCGCCGACGAGGGGGCTTCCGCTCTCGGCGCAATTTGACGGCGATCGGCGCCCGATTCCAGTGATTTTCCCCAAAAAAGGCCGAAAACACGCGGAATTTGCCACCTCTGAGGCGCCAAGCTGGTAAGTTTTCGAACAGTGGTTTGTACGCATGCCGTGTGCAGGCTCCAAAAATCGTGACCGTCCAGGAGGACATAAATGGCTAAGAACCGTAGTGAACTTGTTGCAGAGGTAGCAGGCAAGGCCGGCACCAGCCAGGCAGCAGTCAACTCCGTGCTCGACGCACTGTTCGAGGTCTTCGAGACCTCCGTCGCCGCGGGCGAGAAGATCACCATCCCGGGCTGGCTCGCCGTAGAGCGCACCGACCGTGCAGCTCGCACCGGCCGCAACCCGCAGACCGGCGAGACCATCCAGATTGCCGCTGGCCACAGCGTCAAGCTGACCGCCGGCTCCAAGCTGAAGGCTGCAGTCGCCAAGAAGAAGTAGTCTTCTTCGCAGGCTTGAAAGGAGCGGCAACCCTCGGGTTGCCGCTCCTTTTGCGTCCCCGGCCAGTCCCTAACCCGGTCCCTAATCGGTCTTAGCCCGGCCGGGCGGCCTTCCCGACCAATCCGCAGTCCTTTGAGGGCCGGGCCGGCTGGGCGGATCCCCAGAGGCCCAGCCGCCGGCGCCGATTCGCTGAGCTAGGCGGCGTAGCGGACAATGGAGGTGTGCCTTCCGCAGTAAATCCCACGCCCACAACCGCAGCGCCCGTTCCCCCCGGGGACGCACGCGGCCCTGGCTCCGGTCCCGCCGGGATTGCCCGGCCTTGGCTGATCGCAGGCCTTGGCGCGTTGTTTATTGGCCTGGTAGCGGCACTTATCTTCTCCGGCGCAGCAGCCGCCCGCGAGGTCTCAGATCCCGGGGCGCTGGTGCGCTGGGGGCTTCCGGTGAGCAAAGCGATCCACAACGTCGCTGTCGCCACCGTGATCGGCGGCCTCATCTTCGCCGTCGGCATCCTGCCGCGAAACAGGAACGGCTCCCGGTCCAAGGAGCAGGACGCCCCGGAACATCCGGCCTTCACCCGGGCGCTGGCCGTGGCAGCGGCCGCCGGCGCCGTCTGGACGCTGTCCGCGATCACCGTGCTGGTCCTGGGCTACGCGGACATTGCGGGGCAGGGCATCTCCGGGGATCCGGAATTCACCCGCTCCCTCGTTTACTTCATGACGGACATCGAAACCGGACGCGCGTGGCTGGCTGTCGTAATCATCGCCGCCGTCGTTACCACCGCCCTGTTCGGAGTGCGCTCCCGCGGCGGCCTGGCACTGACACTGGTCCTTTCGCTGATCGGTCTGGTTCCCGCTGCCCTGATCGGACACTCCTCCAGCTCCAGCGACCACGAGGGCGCCATCAACTCGCTCGGCCTGCACCTGGTCGGCGTATCGGCCTGGGTGGGCGGCATCATCATGCTCGCAGTCCTCTCCGGGGTCCTGGAGGGCACGGGCGCCGGCGGCCGCACCTCGGGGGCAGCGTCGGGGACTGCAGACATCACCGAGCCAACCCTGCGCCGGTTCTCATCCCTGGCCGGCTTTGCCTTCGCGCTGGTCTTCGCCTCAGGCGTGATCAACGCCAGCATCCGCCTCACCACATGGGCAGACCTCTTCGGCTCGGCCTACGGGCAACTGATCCTGGCCAAGACGGCAGCGGTCCTGGTGTTGGGCGGCATCGGGCTCATGCACCGCCGCTGGGTCATCCCGCAGCTGGGCAACCGCGCCATGGGCAGGTCCGCGCGCCGGGTGCTGTGGCAGTTGGTGATCGTGGAGCTGATCATCATGGGAGCGACGTCCGGGATCGCCGTCGCGCTGGGGCGTTCCGCCCCGCCGCAGCCCACCACTTTCGCCCCCGACGCTTCGCCTGCCTTCATCCTCTCGGGCTACGAGCTGCCGCCGGAACTGACCCCGGACCGATGGCTCACGGAGTGGCGGCTCGACTGGCTCTGGATCGCCGTCGTCGTATTTGGCCTGGTGTCCTACCTCCTCGGCGTACGAAGGGTGCTGAAGCGGGGCGACTCGTGGCCCTGGTTCCGGACGGTCAACTGGGTGATCGGACTCATGGTCCTCACCTACGTGACCTCGGGGCCGCCGTCGGTCTATGGCAGGGTGCTGTTTTCGGCGCACATGGTGGACCACATGGCCCTGACCATGGTGGCCCCCATCTTCCTGGTCCTCGGCGCCCCCGTGACGCTGGCACTGCGGGCGCTGACCCCCCGGCGCGACAGCTCCCGCGGCCCGCGCGAGTGGCTCATGATCTTCATCCACTCCAAGTTCTCGCAACTGGTGACCCACCCGCTGTTCGCGGCCGCCAACTTCGCCGGCTCGATCGTGCTTTTCTACTACTCGGACGCGTTCGGCTATGCGATGCGGGACCACGTGGGCCACGAACTCATGAACCTGCACTTCGCCCTCACCGGCTACATCTTCGTGCTCACCATGATCGGCACCGATCCGTTGCCGCGCCGCGCACCGTACCCCATGCGGCTGCTGCTCCTGTTGGCCACCATGGGCTTCCACGCGTTCTTCGGCGTCGCCATCATGGGCGGCACCGGACTGCTGGCCGCCGACTACTTCGGCAACCTGGGGCGGACCTGGGGCCCCGCGGCCCTGCTGGACCAGCAGATGGGCGGTGCCGTGGCGTGGGGGATCGGCGAAGTGCCAACCCTGCTGGTAGCGATCGGTGTCGCCGTGATGTGGTCCCGCTCCGACGCGCGCGAGTCCAAACGCACCGACCGGGCGGCGGACAGGAATAACGACGCCGATCTCACCGCTTACAACGATATGTTTGCCAAGCTGGCCGAGCGCGACGCCAGGCTTGCCGAACGCAATTCAAAGCTGGAAGGACGCTCATGACCGAAACCGTACGCACCCACCTCCGGGTCCGGGCCTCCGAACTGGTGGGCCGCAACTGGCTTAACACCGGTGGCAAGTCCCTGGACCTTGAATCCCTGCGCGGCAAGATCGTGCTGCTGGACTTCTGGACGTTCTGCTGCATCAACTGCCTGCACGTCCTGGACGAACTCCGCCCGCTCGAGCAGCAGTACTCGGATGTCCTCGTGACGGTCGGCGTGCATTCGCCCAAGTTCGAGCACGAGGCCGATCCCGTGGCGCTGGCGGCCGCCGTCGAACGCTACGAGATCCGCCACCCTGTCCTTGACGACCCCGAGCTGGACACCTGGAAGGCCTATACGGCCCGGGCCTGGCCGACCCTGGTGGTCATCGATCCCGAGGGCTACATCGTGGCGCACCTCTCCGGCGAGGGCCACGCGGACGGCCTCGCCGTGCTGATCCCCGAGCTGATCGCCGAACACGAAGCCAGGGGCACCCTGCACCGGGGCGACGGCCCCTATGTGGCGCCGGAACCGACGTCGGGAACACTGCGCTTCCCGGGCAAGGCCTTGTTCCTGCCCGCCGGCCGCGGCGTCGGAGGCGCCGGCGACGGCTCGTGGCTGGTGACCGACACCGGCCATCACCGGCTCGTGGAACTCTCTACCGACTTTCAGACCGTGCTGGCCACGTACGGCTCGGGCGAAAAGGGCCACGCCGACGGCAACGCCGCCACCGCCCGGTTCAACGAACCGCAGGGCCTGGTGCTGCTGCCTGAGGATGTCGCCGCGGACGTCGGTTACGACGTCGTCATTGCCGACTCCGTGAATCACCGGCTCCGCGGGCTGTCCCTCGCGGACGGCGCCGTCCGGACGCTGGCCGGCAACGGCGTGCAGCGGCTGCTGGAAACCGGCCCGGCCCGCGTGGACGAGGAAGGCGCCGCCTACGGTACCCGGCTCGAGGCGGACCCGCTCGCGGTGTCCCTGAGCTCGCCGTGGGACGTCGTCTGGTCCACCAAGCTCAACGCCGTGGTGGTCGCGATGGCGGGAGTGCACCAGATCTTCAGCTTCGACCCGACCTCCGGGGCCGTAAAGATCATCGCCGGCAACGGCCTCGAAGGGCTCCTGGACGGCCCGGCCGCTGAAGCCTGGTTCGCCCAGTCCTCCGGCCTCGCCGAAGACGCGGACGGCAACATCTGGGTGGCTGACTCCGAGACCTCCGCCCTGCGCAAACTCGTGATTGATGACGCGGGCAGCATC
This sequence comes from Arthrobacter sp. 10N44_2, assembly GCF_056394385.1. Taxonomy (NCBI): domain Bacteria; kingdom Bacillati; phylum Actinomycetota; class Actinomycetes; order Micrococcales; family Micrococcaceae; genus Arthrobacter; species Arthrobacter sp. 10N44_2. The sequence continues at coordinate 5,934 of NZ_JBFTHT010000006.1, forward strand.
ACCGTCGAGTCGGCGGTGGGCAAGGGCCTGTTCGACTTCGGCTTCCGCGACGGACCCGCCGCGGAGGCGCGGCTGCAGCACCCGCTCGGCGTCACGGTGCTCCCTGACGGTTCGGTGGCCATCGCGGACACGTACAACGGCGCAGTCCGCCGCTACGACCCCGCAACGGGCACGGTCTCCACGCTGGCCCGCGGACTGTCCGAGCCCTCGGATGTGATTGTGGACCACACCCAGGTCGCCGGATCCGAACCGTTGCTGGTGGTGGTCGAGGCCAACAAGCACCAGCTCGTGTACGTGCCCATCCCGAAGGAAGCCCAGCAGGTGGACGAGGGTGCGGCGCAGACCCACCGGCCCAAGAGCCCTGTGGCGCCTGGGCCGCTCGAACTGGCGGTCCGCTTCACGGCGCCCACCGGTCAGAAGCTGGACGACCGCTGGGGCGATCCCACCCAGTTGAAGATCTCGTCCACACCCCCCGAACTGCTGGTCTCCGGCGGCGGGACGTCCGTGGGGCTCCTGCGCACACTGGAGCTTTCCTCCGACGTCCCCGAGGGCGTCTTGCACATCACCGCCCGCGCGGCCGCGTGTGACGGGCCCGAAGACGCCGACGGCGAGATCCCGGACCATGCGGCCTGCCACCTCTACCAGCAGGACTGGGGAATCCCCGTGCTCCTGCAGGCCGACGGAGACACCGAGCTGGTCCTGGACCTGCGCGGAATGGACTGAGCCGCTGCGCCAAGGCTGAGCCGAAGGCTGCCGTCCGTGACCCTGAATCACGGACAGCAGCCTTTTGGCTTTCTTCGGGCCTCCGGCCGCGGAGCCCCGGCGGGTACTAGTAGTCCAGCTGCGGCGTGAGCTTGACGGTGTCGCCGTCGATGTCCAGACGGGTCGTGAAGCTGAAATCGTGGACGGAGTCGATGTCGGACACGGCGCCCGAGAACAGATCCTGTTGGCGGGCCTTGATCCGGGCCTTGCCGTCGAGGGGCGCCACCACCCAGCGGCCGCCGAACGGCTCGATGCTGACGCTCGGGTAGTCCGTGATGCTCCAGTCGATGGTCCCGTCCATCACGCGGTTGTTGGTGGCGTGGTAGAACGGGCAGTTGGGCTGCAGCTTCTGCTGCTTGTCGGCCTCGTCCGCGCAGGAGTCCAGGAACTCCTTGACCTTGCCGCTCACGGCCTCCTTCAGGGCGCCCGTGGCCTCGGTCAGCAGGTTCAGCGGGGCCGGAGGCGCGTCCGCGGCCGACACGGTGGCGCGGGTGGCCGGGGCGGAGAAATACTGGCCGTTCAGGGTCGCCTCGTACTCGCCCGGGTAGAAGACTGCGAAGGAGTTGCGGCCGTTGGGCATGTTCACCGGCACGCCGTTGAGGGTGGCCTCGCTGGAGTTGACCACGGTGACGTCCAGGACGGGCAGCTCAGAGGGGACGAAAGACCATTTGTGGAAGAACAGCCACTCGGTGCCGGAGCGCTCCAACAGGAACTCGGTCCGCAACTTGTTGCCGTCGACTGTGTACTCCATGGGCACCATGACCTGATTGGCACCGCGCTCTTCCGCGGCGCCAAGCTTGACGTCGGAGACGCGTGCCGCCGCGGTTTGTAGGGCCGTGCCGTCGAGCATCGCCGGGTTGCTTTGTGGCACGGAGGCGCGCAACAGGCCCAGCGCCTTTTCGCCATCGCCCTTTTGCAGGGCACTCAAATATTCGCGGACTGGCTGCTGGGGCCCGGCAATGGAGTCGTTCACCAGGTTGATCGACACGATGGCCCCGGCAACGGCAAGCATCAGTCCCAGCAGCCACACTGCTGCGATTTTGACCAACGCCTGACTCATCTGCACCATTCTTACGTTACCTGTACCCCACAGGAATCCCGGTGTCACAGTCCGCATCTGTGACGCGGAGCATGGCTGAAGGCCGCCCGGCCCACGGGCAGGGAACGTTCGGTTGGATGCCGCCGCGGTGATCCCTAGCGGCGGCGGCGTTTGGAGGAAGTGCCGAAGACGCCGCGGAGCAGTTCCCTGCCAAGCTGGGTCCCCAGCGAGCGGGCCATGCTCTGAAGGCCACCGCCCAGGGCCCCTGCGAGTTCGCCGCCAATGCCCCCGCCACCGCCGGCCGGCGGCTGCGCCGGCCGGGGGGCACGCCGCTCGGCCACGTTGTCATCGTCGGGCATCCTGGGCGCCGGCGCGGGGCGGCTGCTGGGGCGGCCAAGGATTTCCTCCTCGATCCGCCGGGCTTCGGCGTCGATGGCGCGGGGGTCCAAACCGCCGCCCTGGGCGGATTCCTGGCTGCCGCCGTCCCGGGCGCCGCCGTGGTGTGCGGTCCCGGCCGCCGGCCCGGTGGGGGCAGCGCCTGTGCGGTCACCGCCTTCGGCGGCGATCTTCTCGTACGCCGAGATGTTGTCGACGGCGGTGCCGTACTTGGGCAGCAGGGCGGAAGCGGCGACGGTGCTGGAGATCAGCTCGTCGGTGCTGGGACCCATCACGGACTCCGGGGCGCGGAGCCGGGTCAGCGCCACCGGGGTCGGCGCGCCCTTCTCATTCAGGACTGTGATGACGGCCTCGCCGATGCCGGCGGTAGTGAGGGTCTCCTCGAGGTCGTAGTCGCTGGTCGGGAAGGTGGAGACGGTGGCCCTGAGGGCCTTGGCGTCCTCCGGGGTATAGGCGCGGAGGGCGTGCTGCACGCGGTTTGCCAGCTGGCCGAGGACGTCCGCGGGGACGTCCTTGGGGGTCTGCGTCACGAAGAAAATTCCGACACCTTTGGACCTGATGAGCCGGACGGTGGTGGTGATCGCATCAAGGAAGGCTTTCGAGGCGCCGTTGAACAGCAAGTGGGCCTCATCGAGGAAGAAGACGAGCTTGGGCTTGTCGAGGTCCCCGGCCTCGGGCAGGTCCTCGAAGAGGTCGGCCAGCAGCCACATGAGGAACGTCGAGAAGAGCATGGGCTTGGTCTGCAGCGTCGGAAGCTCCAGGCAGCTCACCACACCACGGCCGTCCGGCGCGGTACGCAGCAGTTCGGCGGTGTCGAACTCGGGTTCGCCGAAGAACTTCTCCATACCCTGCGCCTCGAGCGTGATCAGTTCGCGCAGGATCACGCCGGCGGTTGCCTTGGAGAGGCCGCCGAGTTCTTCAAGTTCGTCCTTGCCCTCGGCCGAGGTCAGGAATTGGATCACGGCCCGCAGGTCCTTGAGGTCGATCAGCTCCAGGTCTTTCTTGTCCGCGAAATGGAAGACGAGCTGCAGGCTGGATTCCTGGGTCTCGTTCAGGTCCATGATGCGGGAGAGCAGGATGGGGCCGAAGGAGGTGATGGTGGCGCGGACCGGTATGCCCTTGCCGTCGCCGCCGAGGGCCAGGAACTCCACCGGAAAAGTCTTGCCCGACCAGGCCTGGCCGATGCTCTCCGTGCGGGCCAGGAGTTTTTCGGTGCCCGTGGCGGCGGTGGCCAGGCCCGAGAGGTCGCCCTTGATGTCGGCCAGGAACACGGGCACGCCGGCGGTGGAAAGCTGTTCGGCCATCATGTGCAGCGTGACGGTCTTGCCCGTGCCTGTCGCCCCGGCCACGAGGCCGTGCCGGTTCATCATCGCGAGCGGCAGCCGGACGGAGGCTTCCTTGTGGAGTTCGCCGTCGACGATCGCCGCGCCGAGCTCGATCGTCGGGCCGTCCAAAGTGTAGCCCTGGACGATCGTGGCGACTTTGTCTGCAGTGGATTTGATGGCCATGCGGTTAGCTTAGCCGGGTCCGGGGTTCCCGGACCCGGCTAGGAGTGGCTTATTCGGCGAGGGCCTTGAGGACCTCCTTGGCCACGTCCTCGCTGGACTGCGGGTTCTGCCCGGTGATGAGGTTTCCGTCCCGCACAACGTGAGACGTCCAGGCCGCGCCGTTCTCCACTACCGCGCCCTTCTCCTTCAGGACGTCCTCCACGAACCACGGTGTATTGGGTCCCGTGCCGCCACCCAGCTCCTCCTCATTGGTGAAGACGGTGAGGCGGCGTCCGGCGAAGGTGAACGCGCCGTCGTCGTCCGTGGCGCTCAACAGCCCGGCCGGACCGTGGCAGAACGGCGCGATGATCTTGCCGGCCGTGTTGACGGCCGTCAGCAGGCGGCCAAGGTCGGCATCCTGGTACAGGTCGGCCATCGGCCCGTGGCCGCCCGGCATCACGACGGCGTCGTAGGCGGAGGCGTCGACGTCGGCCAGCACCAGCGGGTTGGACAGTTCGGCGTCGAGGGAATCGATGTAGCGGCGGAAGCTATCCGCACGGTCCTGCCCACCGGCAGACTCGGCCGCGAGGCTCACCTCATCCACCGTCGGCTTCTTGCCGCCAGGAGCGGCGATGTGCACGGTGTGGCCCGCGTCGAGAAGGGTCCGGTGGGAGACGACGAGCTCCTCGGCCCAGTACCCGGTGGGGTGTTCGCTGCCGTCGCGCATCGTCAGGGAATCTGCTGCCGAGACAACCATCAGAATATTTTTAGCCATGGTGCTGCTCCTGTTCTGCCGGCAGGGCCGGCGGACGGTGGATAAGGTGAAATATGGGAAGCGGCGCGGTTCAGCGGGTCGCTTCGAGTTCCGCATAGGTGGCGTCGTCGAGGACGACGCCGACGGCGGCCAGGTTCTCTTCAAGATGCTTGACGGAGCCGGTGCCGGGGATCGGCATCATGACGGGGGACCGGCGCAGAAGCCAGGCCAGCGCCACCTGGGAAGTCGTGGCGCCCAGCCGCTTCGCCGCCTCGTCGAGCGGTCCGCCCGGCCGGGCCAGCTCGCCAGCGGAGATCGGCGCCCACGGAATGAAGCCGATGCCGTTCTCCTCGGCGTACTCGAGGACGTCCTCGGAGCTGCGGTCGGTGAGGTTGTAGCGGTTCTGCACCGTGGAGACGGTGAAGTACTTCCCGGCTTCCTCCAGGTCCTCGACGCTGACCTGGGAGAGGCCGAGTGCCTTGACCTTGCCTTCCTTTTGCAGATCGCGAAGCACGGTGAACTGCTCGTCGCGGTCCACCTTGGGGTCGATCCGGTGCAGCTGCAGGAGGTCGAGGGAGTCGACCTTGAGTTTGCGCAGGCTCAGTTCCGTCTGCTGGCGCAGGTATTCGGGCCGGCCGACCGGAACCCAGACGTCGGGGCCGGTGCGGGTGAACCCCACCTTGGTGGCGATCTTGAGGCCGTCCCGGTAGGGATGCAGCGCCTCGGCGAGGATTTCCTCGCTGATGTTGGGGCCGTAAGAGTCTGCGGTGTCAATGAAGTCGACGCCGAGCTCCACGGCGCGGCGCACGACGGCGACCGCGGCGGCGCGGTCTGCCGGCTCGCCCCAGACGCCGTCGCCGACGATCCGCATGGCGCCAAAGCCCAGCCGGTGGACGGTTCCCAGATCCTTGAGGGCGATCGTGGCGGATTTTTCCGGATGCTGTGAATTGTCGTGGCTCATAGGAAAGTGAACATCCTCAGTCTGCTGACTATTCCAAGGCTCCCTAACGGGGCGTCCCCGCCCGTCGATGCGGGGGCGCCTGCAGGCGTGCGTTCCGGGCATTCCGGCGGCAAAACCTGCGCCGTGGCGGAATTACGCCACCGATTAGCGTTTCTGCGATTTTGCCTTAGACTGTGGCATGCCCAACTCGTTCCCGCGCATCGTGCTGGCCTTTGCCGTGACCCTCGGCCTTGTAATGCTGGGCGGAAGCCCCGCTTCGGCCACTACGGCCAGTACCTCGCGATCCGGAATCGATGTGTCCTGGCCGCAATGCGGGAAGACCCTCCCAAAGCAGCCGGCCTTCGCGATCGTCGGCGTCAACCATGGCCTGGCCAACAACACGAACCCGTGCCTGGCAAGCCAGCTGGCCTGGGCCAAGACCGCAAAGTCCCCGGCAGCGACGGCGCAGCCGAGGGTGGCGCTGTACGTCAACACGGCCAACCCCGCCCGGCAGGGGTCCTGGTGGCCCACGTTGAACACCTACAACGGGGTGAAGGTCACAAACCCCTACGGCAACTGCGCCTTGGGGTCGCTCAAAGCCTGCTCCTATATGTATGGGTGGGCCAAGGCGTCCGACGACGCCAAGCGCCGCGGGGTCAGCAACCCGCAGTCCTACCTCTGGTGGCTGGATGTGGAAACGGAAAACACCTGGCAGACAGACAAAGCCGCCAACGTCGCCGTCCTGGAAGGCATGGCCGCCTACTTCAAGAAGATCGGCGCCCGCGTGGGCCTCTACTCCACCGCCTACCAGTGGGGGGAGATCGCCGGAACCGTGAAGTTCGCCAGCCCGCTGGCAGGTCTGCCGAGCTGGCTCGCTGGAGCGGGATCGGCGGCCGGGGCCAAGGCGAACTGCGCCCGCCCCGGACTCACCCCGAACAGCCGCGTCTCGATGACGCAGTACATCTCCGGGGGCCTTGACTACAACTACTCGTGCCACTGAGCCGCCTGCAGAAATATCCCGGGGGCCGCCGTCGTTGACCCCAGTGTGCCCGCGCCGGAAACCCGGTGCCACCCAGGACCGCAGTCCCAACTCCGGCCCGCACACTGCTCCGCTACGAAAGGCCGGCTTTTCCGTGACTGTTCCGCTTTCCATTCTTGATCTCGCAACCATCGGCCCGGGCCAGACGGCGGCGGAAAGCTTCGCCGGCAGCGTGGCCATGGCGCAGCTCGCCGAGGACCGGGGTTACCGGCGGATCTGGTACGCCGAGCACCACAACATGTCCGCGATCGCCTCGTCCGCCACGAGTGTGCTGATCGCCCACGTCGCGGCCCACACCTCCAGCATCCGGCTCGGCGCCGGCGGCGTGATGCTGCCCAACCACTCGCCGCTGACCATCGCCGAACAGTTCGGCACGCTTGAGACCCTGCACCCGGGCAGGATCGACCTCGGCCTGGGCCGGGCGCCGGGCAGCGACCAGAACACCATGCGCGCCCTGCGCCGCGATCCGATGTCGGCAGACAGCTTCCCGCAGGACGTCCTGGAGCTCCAGGGCTACCTGAGCGGCCCCACCCGCATCCAGGGCGTGGAGGCCACCCCGGGCAAGGGCACCAACGTGCCGCTGTACATCCTGGGGTCCTCCCTGTTCGGCGCCAGGCTGGCCGCCCAGCTGGGCCTGCCCTATGCGTTCGCCTCGCACTTCGCGCCCAACGCGCTGCAGGATGCGGTGGCGGTCTACCGCCGCGAATTCCGGCCCTCCGCGCAGCTCGAGGCCCCGCACGTGATCGCCGGAGTCAATGTCATTGCCGCCGATTCCGCCGCTGAGGCGCAGGCGATGTTCCAGGCCACCAAGCGGGCCAGGGTTTCCTTGTTCTTCGGCAATGGCCGTGTGTTCAGCGACGACGAGGCGGATATGATCCTGGACTCGCCCCAGGGCCAGCAGATGGCGCAGATGATGAAGTACTCCGCGGTGGGCACCCCCGAGGCCGTCCTGGCGTACCTCGAGGAGTTCACGGCGCACGCCGACGCCGACGAACTGATCGTGGCGCACCAGAGCACCGGGACCGAACCCCGGCTCCGTTCTGTGGAACTTCTGGCCGACGCCGCCCGCCTCGTGCGGGCATAACGACCTGGGGCCTTCCGGGCTACAGTTCCCGGCGGGCGCCCTCGGACGCGGTGACGGGGAAGATGTGCGGGGCCGCGTATCCGGCCCGGGCGAAGTCGCGGGCAACGCCCGCGGCCACCGTTGCGGCGCCGTCGTTGCGGACCAGAGCAATGGCTGCGCCACCGAAACCGCCGCCGGTCATGCGCGCGCCGATGGCGCCCAATCCCTGCGCGCTGGCCACGGCGAGGTCGAGCTCAGGGGTGGAGATCTCGAAGTCGTCGCGCATGGACTCGTGCGATTCGTTGAGGAACGGCCCGATCGCGGCGGGACCGGAGGTCCGCAGTGCCGTCACGGTGTCGAGCACCCGCTGGTTTTCCGTGATGATGTGCCGGACCCGGCGGTAGGTCTGTCCGTCGAGCTGTGCCGCGGCGCGGGGAAGATCGTCCGGGCCCAGCGCCCGCAGGCTGCCGACGCCCAGGCGGCGGGCGCCGTCCTCGCAGGAACGGCGGCGGCTGGCGTAGCCGCCGTCGGCATGGGAATGGCTGGTGCGGGTGTCGATCACGAGCAGCCCCACCCCGGCACCGGCGAAGCCGAGGGCAACCGGCTCGGTCGACAGGTTCTGGCAATCGAGCAGGATGCCATGATCGGGCTCGCCAAGGAGCGAGGCCGACTGGTCCATGATGCCGGTGGGCGCGCCGACCACCCGATTCTCGGCCAGCTGGCCGATCCGTGCCAGTTCAGGCCTGCCCAGCCCCAAGTCCCAGAGATCGTTCAGGGCCAGGGCCACCGCGCATTCGATTGCGGCGGAGGAGGACAACCCGGCGCCGGCCGGGACATCCGAGGTCAGCGCCAGGTCCAGGCCGGACATCCGGGACGGGACGCCGGAACCGGCTGCTGAACCGGACGCGACGCCGGAACCGGCTGCTGAACCGGACGCGACGTCGGAACCGGCGCCGGCTGCTGCCGCCCGGGACATCGCCCAGGCCACGCCGAGGGGGTACGCGGCCCAGCCGGTGAGGCTATCCGGGTCCAGGCGGTCGAGGCTTACCTCTATGACGCCGGGGAAAGAGCTGCTGGTGACCCGGAGCAGACGGTCTGCGCGGACGCGGGCCGCCACCGTGGTGCGCTTGTCGATCGCGATCGGAAACGCGAAGCCCTCGTTGTAATCCGTGTGCTCACCGATCAGGTTGACCCGCCCGGGCGCCGACCACAAGCCGTCCGGCGCGCCCCCAAACTCGCTGGAAAAGTACCCACTTTCCCGTTCAAGGACCTCGTTCATGGCTGGGCTGCTTCCTGTTCTGTTGCTGGGAGTTCTGTGCGGAATGGCTCGAGCCCTGGTGTACGCGGTGGCGGCGATGCTGCCTCCATGGCGTCCCGGAGCCGGGCGGCGGCCGTTTCCGGCGGGATGTCCGCGATGAATGCCCCCATCGCGGCTTCCGACCCTGCCAGGTACTTGAGCTTGTCCTCCTCCCGGCGGGGCGAGGTCAGTTGCAGCATGAGCCGGATGTCGTCCCGGTGGGCGTGGACGGGAGCCTGGTGCCACGCCGAAATGTACGGCGTGGGGCTGTCGTAGAGGGCATCGACGCCACGCAGGAGCTGGCGGTACAGCAGGGAGAACTCATCGCGTTCCTCGTCGGTCGTGGCGGCGAGGTCCGGGACGTGCCGGTGCGGGAGGATATGCACTTCCAGCGGCCAGCGCGCGGCAAACGGGACAAACGCCGTCCAGTGCTCGCCCTGGAGCAGCACCCGCTCGGATTTCTGCTCGAAGCTGAGGATGTCCTCGAACAGCGCGCCGCCGTAACTTTCGATCGTGCGGACCAGCTGGGCCGTGCGCGGCGTGATGTACGGGTAGGCGTAGATCTGTCCGTGCGGGTGGTGCAGCGTCACGCCGATCGCTTCGCCGCGGTTCTCGAACGGAAAGACCTGTTCGACGCCGGGCAGCGCGGACAGCGCGGCCGTCCGGTCCGCCCAGGCTTCCACGACCGTGCGCATCCGGGACAGGGGCAGGCCCGCCAGGGAGCCGGTGTGTTCCGGGGAGAAGCACACCACTTCGCACCGGCCCACGGACTGCCGGCTGCGCCCCAGCCCCACCCGGGCGAGGTCATCCAGGCCTTCCGGCGCGGCGGCCCCCGCCAGGTCCGGCCCGAAGGAGGGGGACTTGTTTTCGAAGACGGCGACGTCGTAGAGGCTCGGAATCTCCGAGGGATTCTCCGGCGACGCCGGGGCCAGCGGGTCCAAGTGCGAGGGCGGCAGGACCACCCGGTTCTGCCGGGCGGCCGCGATCGAGATCCACTCCCCGGTCAGGGCGTCCTGGCGCATGGTGGCCGTGGGCGGCCGGACCGCCGGCGCGCGGAGATCCTCGCCCCGGTGCGGGGGCAGGGCGGTATCGGCATCATCGAAGTAGATGATGTCCCGGCCGTCGGAGAGCTTGTGGGAGCGTTTCGTAATCTGGCCCATGCTAGGGGTTCCTCACGGGGTGTGCGCTGTTAGCGGCTGGATAGGCGGCCGGAGCGGCGGCGGTGGCGCGGCGGACTGCCAGGAGCAGCCCGTGTTCCGGGTTCAGGACCGGCATTGGGAGCCCGGATTCGGCCAGGAAGCGTCCCGAGGCCTCGACGCCGCCCGCAAGCCACGCCGGTGGCGCCGCCTGCAGGAACGCCCGCCGGTCCCCGGCCGCCGGGTAGACCGCTTCCACCCGGTACGCGGTGTCCGGGAGCAGCCCGGGCAGGCAGACCTTCCCCGGGACTTCGGCGAACGGCGTCGCCACCGAGACCAGGGCGTAGAGGGCCTCGCCGCCGTCGTGGGACACGACCCCGTGCAGCCGGAGGGCCGGATCGGGCTCATCGGCCCGCACCATGCGCCCGCTGTGCAGGAGCGGCCGGTACTGCTTGAACAGTGCGATGGCTCGGGCAAGCTCGGTACGTTCGGCATCGTCGAGGCGCCGGACATCCCATTCGAGGCCGAAGTGGCCGAACATCGCCGTGATCGCCCGGAAGGAGAGATCGTGCGTTCGCGCCGTGGTGTGGCTCGTGGTGGGGCCAATGTGCGATCCGACGAGCTCCGGCGGCACCACCACGCCGGTCCAGCGCTGGATGGTCTGCCGTTCCAGGGCATCGTTGCAGTCCGAGGCCCAGATCCGGTCGGTGCGCTCCAGGATGCCGAGATCCACGCGGGCCCCGCCGGAGGAGCAGCTTTCAATCTCGACGCCGGGGTGGGCCTTGCGGAGCTCGTCCAGGAGCCGGTAGACGGCCTGAGTCTGGGCGTGCACGGACGGCCGGCCGGCGTGGCCCATCTCGGCCAGGTCCCGGTTCTGGTCCCATTTGAGGTAACTGATCCGGTATTCGCTCAACAGGGCATCGAGCCTGTCGAAGATGTATTGCCAGGCCGCCGGATTGACCAGGTCAAGGACCTGCTGGTGCCGCCATTGCACGGGCAGCCGGCCAGTCAGCCGGCCGGCCGGGCCGGCGATCCAGTCCGGGTGGGCGCGGGCCAGGTCCGAGTCTTCGTTGACCATTTCGGGTTCGACCCAGAGCCCGAATTCCATGCCGTGGCCGGTAACGGCGTCGATCAGCGGAGTCAGGCCTTCGGGCCACAGGTCCTCGTCGACGTACCAGTCGCCGAGGCCGGCGTGATCGTCGCGGCGGCCGCGGAACCAGCCGTCGTCGAGGACGAAGCGTTCCACGCCGAGACCGGCGGCCGCTTCGGCGAGTTCGAGCAGCGGCTCGAGGCGGTGATCGAAGTAGACCGCTTCCCAGACGTTGAGCACCACGGGACGGGCTTTGCCGGACCGCACGCCGGGGTGGTGCGGGCGCCCGCGGAACCAGCTGTAGAAGGCATCGCTGATGCCGTCCAGGCCCGCGGCGGAGTAGGCAGCGTACAGCCACGGGGTCTCGTAGCTGGCGTTCGCTTCCACGCTGATCTCGCCGGCGCCGAGCAGTTCCGAGGCGCCCAGGACGGTCCGGCCGTCCGCGGCGGCGTCAACGAAGCTCTCGTGGTTGCCGCTCCAGCCCAGATGCACGGCCCAGACCTGCCCGTGGCGGTTCCCGAATCCGGGGGTTCCGGCCGCGAGCAGGAGCGAGGCGTCGTGGCCGGTCCGGCCGTGCCGGCCCGAGCGGACCCATGTGCCTTGGCGCAGCGGCAGGCGCTGGGGGTGGGACTCCCGGCACCAGCGGCCGGTCAGGTCCAGGATTTCTGTGGCGGCGCGGCCCACGGGCAGCACGGCGGCGAGTTCGTCGAGGCTGTACGGACCGGCGCCGTCGTTGTCGAGCCGGTGCCGGAGCTGGAGCAGGCCGCCGTCGTTGATCCTGATCTCCGTGCGGACGCTGACACCGGCCTCGGGGTCGGCCTGGGTGATGACGGCCGAGCAGTCCGCCCCGCGGGACCGCTCGCCGCTGGACAGCTCAGCACTGGAACGTTCAACACTGACAACACGCAGACGGGCCGAGAACGCCTGGCCGTTCCGGTGGCCGCGGAGGCCGGGGCGCCCGCGCCAGCCGGAGGACGCCTGCGGGATCAGTCCCAGCGTCACCGGGACGTCGAGGGCCGAGTGCGGCACGGCCTGGCCCAACAGCGAAAGATCCGGCAGGGCCGGGCCGAGGTCGGCGCCGAAGTGCAGCATGGCGGCCTCGCCCGTGCTGAAGTCGATCAGCAGGGACGTTCCGGAGCGGCGCAGGTACAAGGGCTCCACCGGCGGGACGCCCACGGGGGAGCGGGTCTCGGCGGCAAGGGTGAGGTCCGGGTTGTTCACGGCAGCTCCAGGCGTAGTGGTTTGGGTGGGCGGGGGCCGAGCGGTCAGCCTGTGGCTGCTGCGGGGCTGGCTGCGCTGATGCTCCGGGCGTCGCCGGTATGGGCCAGGCGGAGCCGGCCGACGCGCTCGCCGAGGATGCGCCGGGCCTCGCTGCCCAGAAGGTCATCGCTGATGAGTTCGTCAGCGTCCTCCAGGCCTGCGATCGTGCTGATGCCGAGGGTGCCCCACTTGGTGTGGTCCGCCAGCACCACCACCCGCCGGGCCGCGGTGACGAAGGCCCGGTCGGTTTCGGCCTCGAGCACGTTGGGGGTGGTGAACCCTGCGTCGGCGTCGACACCGTGGACGCCGAGGAACAATACGTCCAGGTGCAGCTGTTTGAGCGAGGAAGTGGCCAGCGGGCCGACGAGGGCGTCCGAGGGTGTGCGCTCGCCGCCGGTCAGGATCACGGTGGACGGGGAGGCGCTCTGGTGGAAGACGTCCGCGATCCGCACCGAGTTGGTGACCACCGTGATCCGAGGGCCGGCGGACAGCAGCTGGGCCAGCGCCCACGTGGTGGTGCCGGCGCTGAGCCCCACCGCCATGCCCTCGCGCACCTGCGCGGCCGCCTCCTGCGCAATCGCCATCTTCTCGTCCTTGAGCTGGGTCACCTTCAGCTCGAAGCCTGGCTCGTGGGTGCCGGCGCCGCCGGGCAACTTGGCCCCGCCGTGGATCTTCTCCACGGCGCCTGCCGCGTCGAGGGCCTCGATGTCCCGCCGCACGGTCATCAGCGAGACGCCGAGCATCTTGGCGAGGTCCGCGACACGGACGATCCGCTCACGCTGGACCTCCGCGAGGATGGCGGAATGGCGGGCTGCGGCTAGCATGTGGAGTCCTTACAGGTTTGAGTGGCTTGACTGGTTTGAGTGGCTGGCGGAGGTGCCGACCAATCGGGCGGCAGCCGAACGGACGACGGCGGCACCGCCGGCCGCGAGGCCGAGTCCGCCGTCGAGTTCGGCGCCGGTGAGCAGGTCCACGCCTTCCAGCGGCAGCCGGACGTCGTGGGTGCCGTGGTTGATGCAGAACGTCCAGTCCGTCCCGTCCTTGCTGCGCCGGACCACTTCGACGTCGGCCGGCAGGTCCGGGACGAGCGGCTGCACCCTGGCATCGGCGCAGACGACGGCGAGCAATTCGCCCAGGCCCTCCGGCGCGAGTGACGTGGCGACATAGTAGGAGCGGCCGCTTCCGGCACGGTTACGGGTCACGGCGGGAGAACCGGCGGCCGGTCCCTCTTCCACGGCCGCGAGGACCTCGGCGGTGGTGGCATGCCCCAATTCGTTCCAGCAGCTACCCGCCCCGAAGCTGCTGAGCCGGATGCTTTCGCCGCCGCGCAGCGGGAAAAACTCTTCCATCTTCACGCCCAGCAGTCCGCTGAACGCGCCGGGGTAGCTGCCAAGCCTGATGTGGTCATTTTCGTCCACGATACCGGAGAAATAGGTCACCACGAGGTGGCCGCCGGAGCGCACGTACGCGTCCAGATTCGCGGCCTCGGCATCGCTCACGAGGTACTGCATCGGCGCGACGACGAGCCGGTAGCCGGATAGGTCATCGGTGCCCTGGCGGAAGTCGGTGGGGATGCCGGCGCGGTAGAAGGCATCGTGCCAGCGCCGGGTTTCGGCGATGTTGGAGGCGTCCACGCTCGGGTGCGAGTCCAGTTCCGAGGCCCAGCGGGCGTCAGTGTCGTGGAGGATCGCGACGTCCACCCGGCCGGACGCGCCCGTAACCACCGAGCCGCTGACTTCGGCCAGGCTGCGCAGCGCCTGGCCGAGCTGGACCACTTCGCGCCAAACCTTCGTGTCCGTGCCGGCGTGCGGCAGCAGTCCGGAATGGAACTTTTCGGCGCCGGCCCGCGAGGCCCGCCACTGGAAGAAGAGCGCACCGTCGGCGCCGCGGGCAACATGCTGCAGGGAGTTGCGCAGCATCTCGCCGGGCGCTTTGGCGATGTTGCGCGGCTGCCAGTTCACGGCAGAGGTCGAATGCTCCATGAGCAGCCACGGCTTGCCCTTGGCCCAGCCGCGGGTGAGGTCTGCGGTTGCCGCCAGTTCCTGGAAGTTCCGCGGATCCTCGGCAATCAGGTAGTGGTCGTTGGAGACCACATCCATCTCCTCGGACCAGCGCCAGTAGTCCACGGGCTGGTGCAGGCCCATGTTGAACCCCATGAAGTTGGTGGTCACGGGATGTCCCGAGTGCGTGCGGATGATCGCGGCCTCGGCCTTGTAGCATTCGAGCAGCTCATCGGAGGAGTAGCGGGCGAAGTCCAGCTGCTGGGTCGGGTTCACCCAGGTCCCGGAGGTGCGCGGCGGCAGGATCTGCTCCCAGGCCGAGTAGCGCTGGGACCAGAAGGCGGTGCCCCACGCGGCATTGAGGGCCTCCAGGCTGCCGTACCGGCGTTCGAGCCAGCGCCGGAAACCCGCGGCGGCACCGTCCGAGAAATCAGGCTGGTTGTGGCAGCCGTACTCGTTGTGGACATGCCACATCACGATGGCGGGGTGGTCCTTGTACCGGGTGGCGATCTGCTCGGTCAGGGCCGCGGCGGCCCGGCGGTATTCGGCACTCGACGCCGCGAAGGCCTGCCGGGAACCGTAGCTGTGCCGCACGCCGTCGGCTGTCACGGGCAGGGAGTCGGGGTACTTGTGGCTGAACCAGGGCGGCGGCGACGCCGTGGCGTTCGCCAGGTCCACCCGGATGCCGTTGGCGTGCAGCAGGTCCAGGACCCGGTCCAGCCAGCCGAACTCGTAGACGCCCTCGGACGGCTCAAGCAGGGACCAGCTGAAGATGCCCACGCTGACCAGGTTGACGCCGGCCTCGCGCATCAGCCGGACGTCCTCGTCCCAGGTCTCCTCGGGCCACTGCTCCGGGTTGTAGTCTCCGCCGAATGCCAGCATCGGGGAGCCTTCGGAGCCGAGGCGGGCGGTGATGTAGTCCATGGCGTTGTTGTGGTTGGAGCTGTTGTCCACGTTTATCCTTTGCTGGAGCCGAGGGTCAGGCCCGCCACGAAGTGGCGCTGCAGGAGCAGGTAGATGATCAGGGCCGGAACGGCCGTGATCATGGCGCCGGCGGCGATCAGGTTGTAGTTGGAGAGGAACTGGCCCTGGAGGTTGTTGATCGCGGTGGTGACCGGGAGCCGGTCTCCGCTTTGGATGAAGAGCAGGGGCCAGAAGAAGTCGTTGTAAATGAAGATCACCTCGAGCGTGCCCATGGCGGCCAGGGCCGGGCGGCACAGCGGCAGGATGATGTCCCAGTACTGGCGCCAGACGCCGGCACCGTCAACCAGGGCCGCCTCGGTCAGCTCGGGGGACAGGGCCTTCATGTAGTTCGAGAGGACGAACGTCACGAAGCCGATCTGGAAGGCGGTGTCCACGGCGATCACGCTGATGTAGGTGTTGAGCAGGTTCCCGGAATCGCTGACGGCGTAGGGAAGCTCGAAGTGCTTGAACATTTCAAAGAGCGGCGCCGCGAGCACCTGCGGCGGCAGCAGGTTTCCGGCGGTGAACATGATCAGCAGGGTGATGTTGAACTTCCAGCTCACCCGGCTCACGGCGAACGCCATCATGGAGGCGAAGAAGAGGATCAGGAACACCGAGGGGACCGTGATGAGCACGGAGTTCCAGAACAGCTGGGAAAAGCCGCCCTGTGTCCAGGCCTGGGCGAAGTTGTCGAAGTTGAAGGCGCCGCCGGTGCTGAAGTAGCCGTATTTGTCGGTGTCGGCTTTGGGCCGCAGGGCAGTGAAAATGGCCCAGGCCAGGGGTACGAGCCAGATCGCCGCCATGACGATGAGGAAGACGTGGGTGCCGTAGTGCTTCTTGCCCTGCTTGTTGTTGGCCGGCCTGCCGGGGCGGGGGCCGGTCCTGCCTGGGCCGGAGCTGCGCTGCCGGGCGTCTGCCGGGCTGCCGGCCGCGGCGGCATCGGTTGGATGGGCGATGCTCATGCCTCTTTGTCCTTTCCGAATGCGCGGGAGAGGTAAAACGTGATGGGGATCAGCGAGATGACGAGCAGGATGACGGCCAACGCCGAGCCGATGCCGATCACCTGCCCTTCGCCCACCAGGTTCTGTATGACCAGGGCGCTGATCAGTTCCAGCCCGTTGGTGCCGCGGTTGATCACGTAGACGATGTCGAACGCCCGGAGGGATTCGATGACGGTGATGACGATGATGATGACGTTCACCGGGCGCATGGCCGGGAAGACCACCTGGAAGAAGGTCTGGACCGCGTTGGCGCCGTCGATCTGGGCCGCCTCGCGCAGGGTCGGATCCACGCCCTTGAGCCCGGCCAGGTACAGGATCATGACGTAGCCGGCGTGCCGCCAGGTGGCGGCGAAGAGGGCTGCCCAGATGTTGACGCTGGAATCCCCGAACCAGTCGACGGCCTGGGGCGTGCCGGCGGTGCCAAGCAGGAAGTTCAGGAGGCCGCTGTCCCGGTTGTAGAACAGCTGCCAGATGATCCCGATCAGGGCCAGGGAGAGCATCACCGGGGCGAAGAAGATGCTCTGGTAGATCCGCGTGCCGCGGATGTTCTGGTCCAGGAGCACGGCCAGGAGCAGCCCCAGCGGGGTGGCGACGAGTGCCAGGAACGCCAGCCACAGCACGTTGTGCTGCATGGCCGGCCAAAACGGCGGGTAATCCTGGGCGATGAACTGGTAGTTCTCGACGCCGGCGGGCTTGATGTCGGTCAGCTCCAGCCCGTTCCAGCGGGTGAAGGACAGTCCGACCGACATGAGGGTGGGGATCCAGACCAGTACGAGCTGGATCAGCGTGGGGATGCCCACCATCAAGCCGAGCACCACTTTGTCGCGGCCGGACAGCCGCCGAACCCGCCGCGCGGGGGCTGCGGCTGCTTTGCGCCCCCGCGCCGACGGGTTGGTAGAGACACTCATGGAGATTCCTTGCCTTGTGAAATTCAGAGCGAAATGCAGAGGAAAGAGCCGTGCTGACCGCGCGGTCACCCGCGCGGTGGAGCGCCGGGATCATCACGTTGTTGGCCATGGCGGGCAGGGCATCGCGGTCGAAGAACTGGCTGATGTTCTTGGCGCCGCTGATGGCCTCGGCCAGCTTCTTGTTCAGCGGAGTGAACTTGGAGGTATCGGCGCCCTTGGCGGTGGCGATGTTGGACGAGTCGACCGAGGCGTACACATCCTGTCCTTCCGGGGTGCCGACGTAGGCCAGGAAGTCCCGGGCGGCCTGGTTCTGGCCGCCCTTCTTGGAGAGCAGCAGGCCGTCGATGGGTGCCTCGATGGCGTCCCGGCCTTCCACCGCGACCTCGGGGAACGGGAAGAAGTCGATGTCGTCGGCGATTGCCTTGTCCGTGAACTGCTGGGTGAGGAAGGAGCCGAGCAGGTACATGCCGGATTTCTTGTCCGCGAGGGACTTCGCCGAGTCCTGCCAGGTCATGCCCAGGGCGTTCGGGTTCTGGAACGGGAGCAGGGCCTTCCAGGTGTCGAAGACGTCGCTGACCTTCTTCTGGTCCCAGCTTTCCCGGTGCGCGGTGAGGTCCATGTGGAACTGGTAGCCGTTCAGGCGCATGTTCAGGTAGTCGAACGTGCCCATGGCGGGCCAGCCGTCCTTGTCCGCGAATTCAATCGGGATCAGGCCGTCGGCCTTCATCTTGGTGGCGAGGGTCTTCAGCTCATCGAACGTCGTGGGGACGGTGTACCCCTTTTCCGTCCAGAGGCTCTTGCGGTAGAAGAAGCCCCAGGGGTAGTTGTAGTTCGGGATCAGGTACATCTTGCCGTCGGCTCCGGTCGAGGCCTTTTTCAGGGCATCGGAGTAGTTTCCGCCGACCTTTTCCCAGACGTCATCGATCGGGGCGAGCAGCCCCTTGCCGGCGTAGTACTGCATGCGGTACCCGGCGAACCAGGTGAAAGAATCGTCGGGGCTGCCCTGGAGGTAGGTGTTGATCTTGTTCTGGAAGTCGTTGTGCGCCACCACGTTGGTGGTGACCGCGATGCCGGACTTCTTCTGGAAAGCGTCGGTCACCGCCTTGTAGGCAGCCTTGGGGACCTCGTCGGAGGACCCGGAACCGAACGTGGCCGTCTTGGCGCCGCCGCTGGCAGGTGCGCTGCCGCCCGTGCAGGCCGAGAGCAGGGGAATGCCGGCCATCGCGACCGCTCCGGCGCCGAAGGTCTTCAGCAGCGTCCTCCGGTCCCACCCGCCTCGGCTGGAGGCCCGGAGCAGTGCGTCTTCATGCATGGTCATAATTTCTCCTTTGAAGTAACGCGGGTGGAGTGAAGCAGCTCACATCATTAGCTATCATAATCGCACAATAAGGAACGTCAAGTAGCAAAAAAGAACATTTTGATGCGCATGGCCGGACTCGTCCGTTGACTTAGGGCGGGACCGCTCTTAGCGTTAAGCCCCTCAGGGTGCCGATGTGGTCCGCCGGTTGGCGGTGGCGCCCGGAACCGCGGATACATGGCGAAAACCCAGGTGCACCCATGAAGATCAAGTCCACAGCCGCCGCCACGCTGCTCGTCCTGCTGTTCCTGGGAGGATTGCTCGGCGGCCCGTCCGCGTCCGCGCCGGCGTCGTCCGAGGGCGCCACGTATTACGTGAGCGCCGACGGCAGTGACGCCAACGACGGGACGTCGCCGCAATCAGCCTGGGCGACGCTCGACAAGGTCAATGCCACTGCGCTTCGGCCCGGGGACTCGGTCAGCTTTCGCCGCGGAGACATCTTCTCCGGCGGCCTTGTTGTCGGCCAGAGCGGCACCAGCCGGCTCAAGGTCACGCTGAATGCCTATGGAAGCGGCGATCCGCCCGCTGTTACGGGCGGACTGGCAGGAACGTGCGTCAAGCTCGACGGTGACTACATCGCCGTTGACGGCCTGCGGGCGGAGTCGTGCGGCTATGCGGGCTTCAGTATCTACGGCGACCACGGCACCGTGCGGAACTCCGCCGCCAGGAACAATGCCGCGGGCATCAAAGTGAGCGAGGGCTCCGACTTCGGCACCTATACCAACAACACTCTTGCCGACAACAACATCATGAACGTCAATACGCCGGGGGAGCTGTGCGGCACCGCCACGGCCCTGAAGTGCGATGACGACTCGGGCGCCTTTGGCTTCCTGATCAACGGCAGCGACAACGAGTTCGCCGGCAATACCGTCACCGGCTCCACCGCATTGTCCTACGACTTTGGCCACGACGGCAGCGCGTTCGAAATTTTCAACGGCAACCGGAACAGGATCCACCACAACGTGGCCGTGGATAACAACGTCTTCTCCGAACTGGGGCGCGGCAAGGGCGGAACTGCCGACGGCAACACGTACAGCTACAACCTGGTCCGGTCCACCTGCGGCCCCAACTGCTCCCAGGCCATGGGGCTGATCGCGCGCGGCAGGACGTCCTCCTTCGGCCCGACCAACGGCACCACGTTCGAATACAACACCGTGTGGCTGGACGGCGCGGACTCCCAGGCTCTGGTCTGCCACGCGTCGTGCCCGGCCTCCACCGTCGTCAGGGGAAACATCCTGGTGGCCGCCCGCAACGCGCTGTGGATGGACGGCGCCGGCTGGACCGAGCGGGAAAACGTCCTCAACGGGCCCACGAACATCAGTCCCAATGCCACCTCCACTACCGAGCCGGCCGACTTTGTCAACGCACCCGCCGATCTCCACCTCTCCGGCGCGAGCCCGGCCATTGACCGGGCCGGGGTCAGCCCCTTCCCCCTGGATCTGGACGGGCGGCCGGCCAACCAGAAGGGCGACTGCCAGGGCGGCGGCGCGGCCGATGCGGGGACCTACGAATACAGGCCAGCCGGCTGCTGAAACGCAACGGCCCGGCGGCGCAGCAAGGAACCAGCACTGGTGCCAGGGTGTCCGGGCGGCCCGGCGGATGTTACACAGTCGCAACTGCCGGGACACCCGTGCGAAATCGTCCCGGGGTCATACTTGAAGTGCGTCCTCCCGGGGACGATTCGCAAGCAGGCATTGGGGACTACTCGAAGGACCGCGCCGATGCCCACACCGCTCAACCAGGCCCTGGCCGACTCTGCGCTTCTCACCAAATCCCTCCCGCTGGGCCTGCTCCGCGCTTTCGTGCAGACCAACGCGGCCGACGACGGGCTCACGCCGCAACTGCTGGCTGAGCTCAAGATCCTGGCCCGCACTCCTGGGCTGCTCGTGGCCTGCAACTACGGCGGCACGCTGTGCGCGGCAGAAGGCATTTCCACCGAGACCCTGCCGCTGGGCAGCGCGGCGATCGCGTTGAGGGCCCTGGCAGCCCTCCCGAACACGAACGCGGCTGTCATCTCCGGGCGGTCGCTGCGGGATCTGGCCGCCGTCTCACGGCTCCCCGCGGAGGTACACCTGGTCGGCTCGCACGGCGCGGAGTTCGACATGGGCTACGCCCACGGGCTGTCCCTCGCCACCGAATCAGTGCTGCAGCAGGCCAGCCAGGCACTCGCCGAAACCGTTGGCGCCTACCGGGGCATCAGCATTGAGCGCAAGCCGGTCGCCGTATCGGTGCACACCCGCCCGGCCGGCCCGGACATCGTCGCACTGGCCACCTCGAAGGCGGAGGAGATCGCCCGGGCGCACGGGCTGCATTTCGTCGTGGACGGCTCGGTGCTGGATCTCTCCGTGGTGGAACCGTCCAAGGCCTCCGCGCTGGAGCACCTGCGCTCCATGCTAGGCGTGAGTGCCGCCCTCTACGCAGGCGACGCCTCCAGCGATGAGCTGGCCATGGCGACGCTGCGCGGGCCGGACATGGCGCTGCGCGTGGGGGAGGGGCCCACCGTGGCAGCCCACACGCTCCGGGACCCGGAGTCGTTCGCCCGCGTCCTGGCGATCCTGTTCGAACTGCGGCGGGCGTGGCTGTTCGGCGAGGATGCCGTGGGGCTGGAGCGGCACTCCATGATCGGCAACGGCTCGTCCACCGCCCTGATCACCCCGGACGCGAAGATCTGCTGGATGAGCCACCCGCTGCCGGACAGCGGGTCGCTGTTTGCCCATCTGCTCGGCGGCGATGCGGCGGGGCACTTCTCCGTGGAACCGGCGAAGGCCTCGCAGGTCCTGGGCCAGCGCTACGTGGACAGCACCATGATCGTCGAAACCCGCTGGGCCGACGTCACCGTGACGGACTACCTGGAGCCGGCCCCGGACGGCATCACCAGCCTGGTCCGGGTGCTGTCCGGCACCGGCACGGCCCGGGTCGTCTTCGCCCCGCGGCCGGACTACGCGAATGCCCCGTTCAGCATGGAGGCGCGAGGAACTGAACTGCACGTCGTGGGAACCGCGGATCCGATCATTCTCCGGGCTCCCGGCGTGGCCTTTGCCATCACCTCCGACGGCCGGCACGCCACGGCCACGGGCGACGTCGATCTGCGGGACGGACCGGTGGTCCTCAACCTGCGCTGCGGCGACACGGAACCTCAGCCCGCGATGCCGGACGATGAGACCGGGCGCCGCGCCGCCGTCGCCCATCACTCCCGGCGCTGGGTCAACGAGCTGCAACTGCCCGGCGTGAAGCCGTCGCTGGTCCGTCGGTCCGCGCTGGTGCTCCGGGCGCTGGTCCATGAACCCACCGGCGCTGTGCTGGCCGCGCCCACCACCTCACTGCCGGAGGGAATCGGCGGCACCCGCAACTGGGACTACCGGTACTGCTGGCTGCGGGACGGGTCCATGACCGTCAACGCGCTCGTGGACCTGGGCTCCACGGCCGAGGCCGAGGGATTCCTGGCGTGGCTGGGCCGGATCCTGGCCCACGCCCCGGGTCCGGAGTGGCTCCATCCGCTCTACTCCGTGACCGGGGCGCCGCTGTCCACCGAGGCCATCATCGAGAGCCTGCCCGGCTACGCGGGATCCCGCCCGGTGCGGATCGGGAACGCTGCCGACCACCAGGTGCAGCTGGACGTGTTCGGCCCGATCGCTGAGCTGATCCACGCCCTCAGCGCCCGCCAGGGCATGCTCTCCGACCAGCACTGGGACCTGCTGGTCCAGATGGCCGCCGCCGTGCTGGCCCGCTGGCACGAGGCCGACCATGGCATCTGGGAGGCCAGGCGGGCGCCGCGGCACCATGTCTACACGAAGGTGATGTGCTGGGTGGCGCTCGACCGGGCGCTGCGCACGGCCGTCCGGCATGGCCGGGAACCGCTGCCGGCCTGGGAGCCCACGGCGGCGAAGATCCGGGAGGAAGTCCTGCGCGAGGGCTGGGACGAGTCGGCGTCCTCCTACACCGTGGCGTACGACAGCCCGGACCTGGACGCAGCCGTGCTGCACATCGGTCTCTCCGGCCTGCTGGACGTCAACGACCCCCGGTTCCTGGCCACCGTCACGGCGGTGGAGCGGGAACTGCGGGTGGGGCCCACCGTTTTCCGCTACAGGTACGACGACGGACTGCCGGGCCTGGAGGGCGGCTTCCACATCTGCACCACCTGGCTGATCGAGGCCTACATCGCCGTGGGCCGGATCGAGGAGGCCTGGGACCTCTTTGACCAGCTGGTGAACCTGTTCGGTCCCACGGGGCTGCTGCCCGAGGAATACGACCCCGGCACGGAAACCCACCTGGGCAACCATCCCCAGGCGTATTCGCACCTGGGCTTCATCCGCTGCGCCCGGCTCCTGCACGAGCACCAGAAGAACTGACCACCCGACCCGGGGACGGGCCGGCCGCCGCTATTCGCAGCCGACGCCGTCCCCGTCCCGGTCCAGCCTGCGGCTGTACCCCGGCTGGCCGACGCGGATGGGCGCCGCGCCGGCCGCACGGACCGCGGCACAGTTCGCGTACGCCACGCCGGCCGCCGGTGCCGGTGCCGGTGCGGGCGCGGGTGCTGGCGCAGGCGCTGGCGCGGGTGCTGCTTGGGCCGGAGCGGCTGCCGGCTGGGTGGCGGGGGCCAGGGCGTTCGGGCAGTTCGACAGGACCCGGGCCATGGCGTCGTGCTCGGCCTGGGTCACCCAGAGCCCATAGCTGGATTTCACCGAAATCTGGCGGGCGACGTAGTTGCAGCGGTAGGACTTGTTCGGCGGCAGCCAGGTGGCGGCGTCGCCGTCGCTCTTGCTCTGGTTGGCCGGGCCGTCCACCGCCAGCAGGTTCAGGGGATCGTTGGCGAAGGCCAGCCGCCGTGCCGGGCTGAGCTGTTGCGCGCCCTTCTGCCAGGCGTCGCTGAGGGCCACGACGTGGTCGATCTGGACGGCGGTGCTGGTGGCATTGCCGCGCAGGAAGTGGATGGCGACGGCCGTGTAGGGGTCGGCCAGGACGCCGGAGAGCACCACGCAGTCCCGCGTCCCGGGCCGGAGCGCGACAGAAGTAAGGTCGCGGCGGAGCACGTCGTTGCGGGTATCGCAGCCGTTGTGATCAACGTCGGACCAGGCCGGCCCGAACTGGTCGCGGGAATAGCCCGTCTTGGGGGCGCGGCCCTTGACGGGCAGCGTGGCCAGTACCGCGAGGGCCTTGCCCGCCAATGCCGGCTGCCGGGGCGCGGCGGCCGCAACATCGGCGCCGGCAACTTCGATGCCTGAAGCTTCGGCACTGGGAACTTCGGCACGGGGAACTTCGACACCGGGGGTGGCGTCCGGATCCAGCGGAGCGCTGTCCGTGCCGGCCGACGCAGTGGCGGGGGTAGCCGTGACGACGGGGAGGACGCCGGTTCCGGCGGCCGGGGGAACAGTACCCGGGCCGGAGCACGCTGACGTCGCCACCAGCAACAGGCCCGCCACCCCACGCGCGATCCAGTCGACCGCACCGATCCTCGGGCTGCGGGCACTCATTCCTTGGGCGCCGCTGGACTGGATGTCGCTGGACTGGATGCTGCCTGATCGCGTGCTGAGCAATTTTCCCCCACCTCATGCTGGCGCGCCGGGTATCCGGGCGCATAAGACCGGCCCCAGCCTACCGGTCCACACAGCAACGCGGGGTCACATCACGCCCATGCCGGGCCCCACCATGGGCGCTATGTGACCCCGCGTTGGCTCTCCGACGGAGTCAGCGGACCCCGGGGCGGGAGGCCGAGAAGAGAGCCGGCGCTCCGCCGTCGCCGGTCGCGAGGTCGGCCAGGATCCTGCCCACGACCGGCGTGAACTTGAAGCCGTGCCCGGAGAAGCCGGCGCCGATGACAACCGGCCCGATCCGGTCCAGGACAAAGTTCTCATCAACGGTGGTCGTGTAGGTGCAGCTGATGTCGGTGAGGGAGTCGGCGTCGACCCCGGGCAGCCAGTCCCGGGCGTAGCGCTGCAGGGCCGCCCGCTGCTCGGGCTCCGGCGCGAAGCTCCGCCGGTCCGGGTCCACCACCGGGCCCACCCCGTGCCATCCGGCCTTGATCCCCTCGCCCGGTGTTTGCATGCCGTAGACCGGCGAACGCCAGTACGCGTACGCGTCCCCGTGGCCGGGCATGTGGTTGAACCCCGGCCACTGGGCGCCCTCATCGGTGATGGCGAAGTGTGCGGGTTGTTCCTGCGTGACCGTCAGCCGGGGCAGGGGCGCGACCCCGGCGAGCAGTTTCGTGGTCCAGCCGCCGGCGGTGACCACTGCCTGCCTTGCGGTGAGCACCTCGCTGCGGCCGCCGGCCTCGAGCGTGAGCCGGACGCCGTCGTCGAGGACATTCAACTCGAGGACCTTCACATGATGGCGGATCTCGGCGCCGAGCCCGGCGGCGAGCCGCTGCAGCGCCGGCAGTGCGGCGTCCGGGTTCAACTGGCCGCCATCCGCCATGTGCAGCACGCGCGTATCGAAACGGATGCCCCGCCAGCGCCCGGAGGCTTCCCCGGCGGAGAGGAACTCCGCCCGGAGCCCGGCGGCAAGCAGCGCGTTCCGGATCTCGGGCAACCGCGGATCGGGGCCGTGGTTTACGACGCCGGTGCGCGCCAGCAGCCGCTCGCCGGCGTCCGCTTCGAGCTCCCGCCACAGCCCGGCCGCCTCTGCCAGCATGGCGACGTAGTCCGGATCCGCGTAGCCGGGGTTGAAGTTCCGGGTTGTGCCGTGGGAGGCGCCGTTGCGGTGGCCGGGACCGAACTGCTCCAGCAGGGTCACCTCCCGGCCGCGCCGGGCCAGCGCCCACGCGGCGGCCGAGCCCATCGCGCCGCCGCCGATGACCACAGTGTCCAGGGTTGTTTTCAAGGGTCCTCCTCCGGGTTTGGTGCCGGTCCGCCGATCCCGTTCAGCCGGGCCCGGCTGCCCGGCGAGGTCAGGCCAGCAGCAGGGCCACGCCGATCATGGCGGGCACAGCTACCACCGTAGTGATCAGCACGGTGTCCCGGGCTACCGTTACGCCGGTGCGGTAACGGCTGGCCGCGACAAACACGTTTTGGGCGGTGGGCAGGGCGGCCGTGACGACGGCGGCAAAGAGCGCCTGTTCCTGCATGCCGAGGACAAAATGGGCAAACAGGTAGGCCACCAGCGGGTGGACAACGAGCTTGAAGAAGCTCGCCAGCAGGGCGTCCAGCCGGCGTCCGGCGGCCGCCTGCAGCGGCTTGGAACCGTTCAGGCTCATGCCGAAGGCGATCAGCATGGCCGGGATCGCGGCCCCGCCAATCAAGTGGATGGGCTCCAGGATCAGCGGCGGTACCGTCCAGCCGGTTGCGGCCACGAGGAGCCCGAGTCCGGTGCCCACGATCATCGGGTTGCGCAGGATCATGAGCACGAAACTCAGGGGCGTAGTGCGGTGCGAGCTGGTGGTGGCGTCCAACGCCATGAGGAACAACGGGGTGAAGAAAGCCAGCTGGAAGATCAGTAGGGGTGCCACATAACTGGCATCACCGAGCACGAAGACGGCTATGGGAATGCCGAGGTTGGCCGAGTTGGCCAGCGACGAGCTCATGGAGGAAATGAGGGCTTCCGGCAGGGACCGCTTGAGCGCGAAGCGCACAATGCCAAAGAACAGGACCGCCGTGGTCACCGCCCCGACTGCCGTCACGAGCAGCGGCGCGGCAAAGACGTCGTGGAGTTTCGCCTTGCTGAGGGTCTCGAACAGCAGGGCGGGGCTGGCCACAAAAAACGTCAGGGCGCTCAGGACGGGGCGGGCGTTCTCGCCCAGGATATTGCGCCGGCCCACGAACATGCCGACCAGGATGATGGCCCAGACGACAAAGAATCCTGCCAGTACCCCTAGCACGCGGTTCTCCGCAGCGGGGCGGGCGGGCGGCGGGTGATGGTCACCCGTCCAGAGTAATCAGCTTTATTCCGCGGGCTGTCCTATTACGCCCGACGGCGCGCTGCCGCTAGTTGAGCGCGGCGTTGTTCAGCGAGTGCGGCGGACGCATGAGCCCGGGTGTCATGCCCTCGGCGGGGTCGTTGCCGATCTGGACAATCTTGTTGTCCTGGTCAACGTGGACCACCTTGGGGTTGTACGCCTTGGCCTCTTCCGTGGTCATCTGGGCGTAGGTGATGAGGATGACGATGTCGTTCTCATGCATCAGGTGGGCGGCGGCGCCGTTGATGCCGATCACGCCGGAACCGCGCTCGCCGGCAATCGTGTACGTCTCGAGCCGGGCGCCGTTGGTGACATCGACAATCGCCACGAGCTCCCCGGGCAGGATGTCGGCCGCCTCCAGCAGATCCAGGTCCACGGTGACGGATCCGACATAGTGCAGGTCCGCGTGCGTGACCGTCGCGCGGTGGATCTTGGATTTGAATATTGTGCGATTCATAACGACATCAGTCTAACGCGGGGCCACCGCCCGCGCTGTGGCCCACTGCACATGCCGCGGGCCGTTGCGCGCGCGGTTCCACATGCCGGAAGTCACGCGGGCCGGTCCACGGGGGCCGGACCGAGGACGCCCGCGGCCGCCGCCGGCACGATGGATGCCGCCGTCACCGCCAGGATTTCCCGGGCCGCCAGCAGTGCGGGCCGCCTGGCGCTCGAGCGCCGCACCGAGGTGAACACCGTACGGTGCGGATCCCCGGGCAGGTCCAGGAGTTGCGCGCTGGTGCCGCGGCCGGTCCACACGAGGTCGGGCATCAGGGCCACCGCATTTCCGGATTCGATCAGCCGGATCTGGGCCTGCAGGTCGGCGGTTTCAAAGCGGACGTCGGGCTCAAACCCGGCGCTCCGGCAGGCCTGCTCGGCCCAGTGCCGGGAGGCCGCTCCGCGGGGTTCCATCACCCAGGCCAGCCCTGCGGTATCGGCCAGCGTCCTGATGGGACCGCGGTCGGGCGAGGGGGGCGGAACGGCGAGCCGGATGGCGTCGCGGGTCAGGGCCACGCGGTCCAGTTCGGCGTAGTGCGGGGCGGCGTGGCCCGGGTACTGCTCGGCGATCACGAGGTCGAAGTCGCGGGCCCACGTCTCGTGCAGGGCCGTCTCCGGTTCCCGCTGGGTCATTTCGACCCGGACTTCCGGGTAGCTGGCGGTCATTCTGGTCAGGGTGTCCGGCATGAGCGCCAGCGCGGCAGACTGGAACACCGCAATCCGCACGGTGCCGGTGACCGTGGTCAGCGACGCGGCCAGGTCCGCCTCCGCCTGCTCGAGGGTCTCCAGGAGCTGGGAGGTGTGGGCCACCAGGACTTCGGCCTGCGGGGTCAGCTGCACCCGGCGCCCGGTCTTGCGGAGGAGCTCCACCCCGGCCTCCTTCTCAAGGAGGGCCAGTTGTTGCGAGACTGACGACGGGCTGTACTGAAGCGCTTCGGCCACTTCGGCCAAAGTGCCCCGGATCTTCAGTTCGCGCAACAGTCGCAAACGCCGGACGTCGAGCATCTCTATTCCTTTGTGAATCCTGACGGTTATTCATTAAGAGAATTCACTTTATCTAATGCAACCGGGCTTGCATACTGTTCTCACTCGATAAGCCCCATCACAGGGTGGAGTGATGGGCACCGCACCTAAGCAGGAGGCCCTCATGGCTACACGGGATTTGTCACAGTCGATCATGCGGCGCAAGCCCATCGACGACATCGAGGAAGAAAACAAACACAGCGGTCTGCACAGGAGCCTGGGGCTCTGGCAGTTGACGGCCATCGGCGTCGGCGGCATTATCGGCGTCGGCATCTTCTCCTTGGCGGGCCTTGTGGCCCACGGCAGCGAGTCCGAGCCCGGAGTCGGACCGGCCGTGCTCATCTCCTTCCTGATCGCCGGTCTGGCATCCGCCGCCGCGGCGCTGTCCTACGCGGAGTTCGCAGGCATGATCCCGCGGGCGGGCTCGGCCTACACCTACGGCTACGTTGCCCTCGGCGAGATCATCGGCTGGTTCATCGGGTGGGACCTGCTGCTGGAGTACATCGCCATCGTCGCCGTGGTGGCCATCGGTATTTCGGGCTATTTCGACGCGTTCCTCTCCGGTATCGGCATCCATATGCCCGCCTGGATGACCGCGACGCCGGATGAAGGCACCGGCGGCATCATCAACCTTCCCGCGATCCTCGTCTGCCTGCTCGTGACCTGGATCCTCTCCCGCGGTACCAAGACCTTCGGCCGCTTCGAACTGATCGCCGTCGGCATCAAGGTGCTGCTGATCCTGTTCATCATCGGCTTGGGCATCTTCTACGTGAACACCAACAACTACAACCCGTTCTTCCCCAGCGGTTTCGGTCCCGTGGTGGCCGGCTCCGCTACGGTGTTCTTCGCGGTGTTCGGCTACGACGCCATGAGTACCGCGGCGGAGGAGGCCACCGACGGCAAGAAGCACATGCCCAAGGCGATCATCCTCTCGCTGGTCATCGCCATGCTGCTCTATGCCGCCGCCACCCTGGTGCTCACCGGCATGCAGAACTTCACGGAGATCGACCCCAAGGCCGGCTTCGCCTCCGCCTTCAACAGCGTTGGCCTTCCGGTGATCGCGACGATCATCTCCGTGTTCGCCGTCCTGTCCATCCTCACCGTGATGCTGACCTTCCTCCTCGGCGTCACCCGCGTCTGGTTCTCGATGAGCCGCGACGGCCTGCTGCCCGGTTGGTTCTCGAAGACGGACCGGAAGGGCACGCCCCAGCGCGTGACCTGGATCGCCGGCGTCGGGGCCGCAATCCTGGCCGGCATCCTCCCGATCAAGGCCGTGGCAGACCTGACCAACATCGGCATCCTGGCCGCGTTCGTCGTCGTCTGTGTGTCGGTGATCGTGTTCCGCTACAAGAAGCCGGACGCCCCGCGGACGTTCCGGCTGCCGCTGATGCCCGTGGTTCCGGCGTTCGGCGTGTTTGCCTCGCTCTTCCTGATGTTCCAGCTGCACTGGGAGACCTGGCTGCGGTTCGTCGTCTGGCTCATCGTCGGCCTGATCATCTACTTCACGTACGGCCGCAGGCACTCGCTGATGAACCCTGACAGCCCGCGGCACGAGGAGATCGTGGAGATGCACCGCCCCCTGACCTAGCCGCCCCACCCCCCCGTTGCGCTATCACTTCTGGCTCCCATTCCCGGCTCTTCCCGGGTTTTAAGGCCCGGAAGTGATAGCGCAACGGGTTTTTAAGCGGCAGGGGTGGTTCCCGAACGTTCGGGCGGGAACCGGAAGCATCGGTTTTTCTAACCGGTATTGCTCAGAAAACTTCGCTTTATCTTATGAAAATCCGGTCGCATACTGTTTCGTAAGAGGTCCACATTTTGAGAAAGAACGTGTTTCAGCCATGACCAACATCTCCACGGAGCCCGGCGCCACCACCGGAAACGCCGCAGGCAACGACGCCACGCACGCCGCCGTTTCGGAAGGCTCCACGGTCCTTGAGGCCGCAGCCCTCGCCGAGGACACCATCGCGCTGGTGCGCCGCTGGCTCACCGAGGCCGCAAAGGTGCCCGTCGACGCCTCGGCCGAGCAGCTCGCCGGGGTCCTGAAGGACCCCAACGGCCTGGACTTCACCGTCGGGTTCGTCGACGGCGTCGTCCGTCCCGAAGACCTGCAGGTCGCCGCCCGCAACCTCGCCGCACTGGCCCCCAAGGTCCCGGCCTTCCTGCCCTGGTACATGCGCAGCGCGGTCCGCCTCGGCGGCACCATGGCCCCGGTCCTGCCCCAGGTGGTCATCCCGGTTGCCCGCCGGGTGCTGCGTGAAATGGTCGGCCACCTCATTGTCGACGCCACCGACGCCAAGCTCGGCCCGGCCATCGCCAAGATCCGCAAAGACGGCATCAAGCTCAACGTCAACCTCCTCGGCGAGGCCGTGCTCGGCGAACACGAGGCCTCCCGCCGGCTCGAGGGCACGCACACCCTGCTGTCCCGGCCCGACGTCGACTACGTCTCGATCAAGGTCTCCTCCACGGTGGCCCCGCACTCCGCCTGGGCCTTCGACGAGGCCGTGGAGCATGTCGTAGAGAAGCTCACCCCGCTCTTCGCCCGCGCCGCCTCCTACGCGTCCACTGGCCAGAAAGCCAAGTTCATCAACCTGGACATGGAGGAATACAAGGACCTGGACATGACCATCGCGGTCTTCACCCGGATCCTGGACAAGCCCGAGTTCAAGAACCTGGAGGCCGGCATCGTGCTCCAGGCCTACCTCCCGGATGCCCTGTCCGCCATGATCCGCCTGCAGGACTGGGCCGCCGCCCGCCGCGCCGACGGCGGCGCCGCCATCAAGGTCCGCGTCGTCAAGGGCGCCAACCTGCCGATGGAGCAGGTCGAGGCCTCCCTGCATGACTGGCCGCTCGCCACCTGGGGCACCAAGCAGGACTCGGACACCAACTACAAGCGCGTCATCAACTACTCGCTGCACCCGGACCGGATCCGCAACATCCGGATCGGCGTCGCCGGCCACAACCTCTTCGACATCGCCTTCGCCTGGCTCCTGGCCAAGCAGCGCGGCATCGCGGATACCGCAGAGCAGAGCATCGAATTCGAGATGCTGCTCGGCATGGCCCAGGGTCAGGCCGAAGCCGTCAGACAAGACGTCGGCTCCCTCCTGCTCTACACTCCCGTGGTCCACCCTGCCGAGTTCGACGTCGCGATCGCCTACCTGATCCGCCGCCTCGAAGAGGGCGCCAGCCAGGACAACTTCATGTCCGCCGTGTTCGAACTCAGCGAAAACGAAACGTTGTTTGAGCGCGAGAAGCAGCGCTTCCTCGCCTCGCTGACCAAGCTCGACGACGAGGTCCCGGGCCCGAACCGGCTGCAGAACCGCGCCCTTCCGGCCGCGCCGCTGCCGCACGACTCGTTCGAGAACACTGCCGACACAGATCCGTCGCTGCCCGCGAACCGCGACTGGGGCCGCGCCATCCTGGGCCGCGTCACGACGTCGACACTGGGCAACGCCTCCGTCGAGGCCGCCACGATCAACGATGCTGCCACTCTGAATGCCGTGATCGATACCGCCGTCGAGAAGGGCAAGGCCTGGGGTGCGCTCTCCGGCGCCGAGCGCGCCGAAATCCTGCACCGCGCCGGCGACGTCCTCGAGGCCCGCCGCGCCGACCTCCTCGAGGTCATGGCCTCCGAGACCGGCAAGACCATCGACCAGGGCGATCCGGAGATCAGCGAGGCAGTCGACTTCGCGCACTACTACGCCGAGTCCGCCCGCAAGCTCGACGACGTCGACGGCGCCACCTTCGTCCCGGCCAAGCTCACCGTTGTGACGCCGCCGTGGAACTTCCCGGTCGCCATCCCGGCCGGCTCCACCCTAGCGGCCCTCGCCGCCGGCTCCGCCGTCGTGGTCAAGCCCGCCAAGCAGGCCCGCCGCAGCGGCGCCGTCATGATCGAGGCCCTCTGGGAGGCCGGCGTTCCGCGCGACGTGCTCACCATGGTCCAGTTGGGCGAGCGGGAACTGGGCCAGCAGCTCATTTCCCACCCGGCCGTGGACCGCGTCATCCTGACCGGCGGCTACGAGACCGCCGAGCTGTTCCGCTCGTTCCGCAAGGACCTGCCCCTGCTGGCCGAGACCAGCGGCAAGAACGCCATCATCGTCACCCCGAGCGCGGACCTGGACCTCGCGGCCAAGGACGTCGCGTACTCCGCGTTCGGCCACGCCGGCCAGAAGTGCTCCGCCGCCTCGCTGGTGATCCTCGTCGGCTCCGTGGCGAAGTCGAAGCGTTTCCACAACCAGCTGATCGACGCCGTCACCTCGCTCAAGGTCGGCTACCCCCAGGACCCGGCGAGCCAGATGGGCCCGATCATCGAGCCCGCCAACGGCAAGCTCCTGAACGCCCTC
Organism: Arthrobacter sp. 10N44_2; assembly: GCF_056394385.1. Lineage (NCBI taxonomy): Bacteria > Bacillati > Actinomycetota > Actinomycetes > Micrococcales > Micrococcaceae > Arthrobacter > Arthrobacter sp. 10N44_2. The sequence goes on from NZ_JBFTHT010000006.1 coordinate 38,172, forward strand.
ACCACCCTCGGCGAGGGCGAGACCTGGGCCGTCGAGCCGCGGAAGCTCGATGATTCGGGCAAACTCTGGAGCCCCGGCGTGCGCTCCGGTGTCCGCCGCGGATCCTACTTCCACCTCACCGAGTTCTTCGGCCCGGTCCTGGGCGTTATGACCGCAGAGACCCTCGAGGAGGCCATCGCGATCCAGAACCAGATCGAATACGGCCTCACCGCGGGCCTGCACTCGCTGAACAGCGAGGAACTGGGGATCTGGCTGGACACCATCCAGGCCGGCAACCTCTACGTCAACCGCGGCATCACCGGCGCGATTGTCCAGCGCCAGCCCTTCGGCGGCTGGAAGAAATCCGCCGTCGGCGCCGGCACCAAGGCCGGCGGCCCGAACTACCTCGTCGGCCTCGGCGAATGGGTCAGCAAGCCCAGCACCGCCGCCGGCACCCCGGGCGCTGCTCCCGCCCACGCCGGCGTCCGCCGGATCGAGGACGCCGCCAAGGGCTTCCTGACCGCCGACGAACTCGCGCCGCTGCAGCGCGCGCTCGCCTCCGACGCCCGCGCCTGGGCCGAAGAGTTCGGCACCGCGAAGGACGTCTCCGGCCTAAGTGCGGAACGCAACGTCTTCCGCTACCGTCCTCTGCCCGTCACGGTCCGCCTCGCGGAAGGCGAGCCGCTTGCCGGCCTCGTCCGGACCGTCGCCGCCGGCGTCCTGGCCGGGTCCGTCCTGACGGTCTCCACCGCCGTCGAACTGCCCGCCCAGCTGCGCGCCGTCCTGTCCGGGCTTGGCATCGCCGCGACTGTTGAGAACGACGCCGAATGGCTCGCTTCCGCCGGCACCCTCGCCGCGGCGGGCAAGCTCTCCGGCGCCCGGATCCGGCTGATCGGCGGGGACGCCAAGGCGCTGGCCGAGTCCACGGGCGGACGCCCGGACCTGGCGGTGTATGTCCACCCCGTCACGGAAGCCGGACGCGTGGAACTGCTGCCGTTCCTGCACGAGCAGGCCATCAGCATCACGGCGCACCGCTTCGGCACGCCCAACCACATCTCGGACGCCCTGATCTAGCCCGGGGCTGCTAAAACCCCGGCTCGGGCGTGCTAAAACCCTGAAACCCAAAAAACACCGCCGCTGTGCAGGCACCATAAGGTGCGGCACGGCGGCGGCGTTTAACGGCCAAGGCGATAAGCGGAGTCGGGGCTAGCCGAAGTACCAGCCCGGCGGGACCCAGGAAGCGGGGACCGCGTGGGCGGAGAAATCGTCGCAGCCCGAGCAGAAGTAGGTGACCTCGCCGAGCTTGCTGACCGAGCCGTCCCGCCGGTGCGTTGCCGGGACGAAGGTCTCCAGGTAAATGAACTCGTCCGTGCCGCAGCGTTCGCAGTACGGGCTGGCCACATAATCGGACTCTGCGAGGGTAGCCGGGCGGATTCCCCGTTGGCCCGGGGTGGCCGCGTGCTGGGCCGCGGCTGAGTGCTGCATTCCGGCGGTCGAGTGGTGCATGGCCGCTGCGGGGTGGGCCGGCGCGGTTACCTGACGGGCGGACTTTGTCGCGTGGGCGGCGGGGGCGGGCAATCGGGGGTGATTAATGGCTGGCATCAATGGCGGCCTATCCCGAACGTTCCGACGCCAGCCACAGGCGCCAGCGACGGACAGCGTTCGTTTTTCGAATCGTTGTCGTGGGCCACTGCTTGACCTCGAACGGTGGATCTTAAGTAGTGTCAGGATAGATGAAGTACGTGCACCGTTCAATGGTCAAGTAAGTACTGCTCGGGTCCGGGTAGTCCGCCCCGTAGGTACCGTGACAGGATCAGCGCTGGCTGCGGGACCGCCCGCGCGTCAGGCCGGTCGCTTCAGGGTCCGGCCCACGATCGCCTGCGTCAGGGCATCGATCACCTCGGTATTGGCCAGCGGATTGCGGATGAGCGTGAAATCGACGTCGCCCACCGGCGGCAGATCGAAGCGGCGGGTGATGATTTTCAGATCCTCCGGCACCAGGGAGGAAGGCATTACCGCCACACCGATGCCGGCCCGGACGGCGGCCAGTACGCCGCTGATCTGGCGCGTGGTGCAGGTGATCCGCCAGGTGCGCCCGGTGGCCTCCAGGGCGTCGATCGCAAGCTTCCGGCTCAGGCTGGGGGAGGGGTAGGCGATCAGCGGGACAGGATCAGCCGGTTCCAGCACGGTCTGCTCCAGGCCGACCCAGGCGAAGGCGTCCTGCTGGACCACGGTTCCGTCCTTGGCCCCGGCCACCCATTTCACAAAGACCAGATCCAGTTGCCCGGCGTTCAGGCGCTTGTAGAGCTGGTCGCTTTGCCCGACCGTCAGCTCGAGGTTGATCTGGGGATAGATCTGCCGGAACTCCCGGAGGATGCGTGGCAGCCCGGTGATGGCGAGATCATCGGCCGTGCCGAAGCGCAGGCGGCCGCGCATGGCGGAGCCGGAGAAATAGCGGGCGGCGGAGTCGTGCGCGGCGAGGATGCTGCGGGCGAAGCCGGCCATGGCATCGCCGTTGTCGGTCAGGCGTACATCCCGGGTATCCCGGGCAATCAGCACCCGCTTGGCGGCGGTCTCCAGCTTGCGGACGTGCTGGCTGACGGTGGGTTGGGCCAGGCCGAGGCGCTCGGCGGCCTTGGTGAAACTCAAGGTTTCGGCCACGGCCAGGAACGAGCGGAGCTGGGCGGGTTCGAACATGGCGGTCTCCGGATCGGGTGCCGCATACCCTGCATTGCGTTTTGTAATGCGAGTTATGCGTGGAATAGGCTTCCATAATCTCTTGGGGCCAGCCTAGCGTTAAGTCCATTCCACTCACCCGCTCTTTTGAGGACTTTTCCGTGGCACCCCCTCCGCCGCTAGAGGCGAACGCAGCTTCCCTGCCGGACACCATCACCCAACCACTCGCCGTCGTCAGCCAGCCTCTGCCTTGGCGCCACACTTTCATTTCGCTCAAGGTCCGCAACTTCCGCATCTTCGCGATCGGGCACTTCGTCGCCGTCATCGCGCTCTGGATGCAGCGGATCGCCCAGGACTGGCTGGTGCTCCAGCTCTCCGGTTCCGTCACCGCCGTCGGCATCACCGTGGCCCTGCAGTTCCTGCCGTCCCTGTTCCTCGGCCCGTGGGCCGGCATGATGGCGGACCGCTTCGCGAAGCGGAAGATCCTCATGCTGTGCCAGTCGGTGGCAGCCGCGTTGGCCGCGGTCCTTGCCGTCCTGGCGCTCAGCCAGCGGATCGAGGTGGGGCACGTCTACGCGATCGCGCTGGTTCTGGGCCTCGTGACCGTGCTGGACCAGCCGGCCCGCCAGGTGTTCGTCAACGAGCTCGTGGGCCCCGGCTATCTGCGAAACGCGATCAGCGTGAATTCCACGATCTTCCAGCTGGGCGGCCTGATCGGTCCTGCGATCGCCGGGATCCTGCTGACCGCCGTGGGGGCCGGCTGGGCCTTTGCCGCCAATGCGGTGGCCTGCTGCTTCACGGTGGCCATGCTCCTGAGCCTGCGCAAGGACCAGCTGCATGTCAGCACCCCGGCCGCCAAGCGCCCGGGCATGCTGCGGGAAGGGCTGGACTATGCGCTCAGCAAGCCCACCATCTACTGGCCCTGGCTGATGGCCGGGTTCATCGCGGTGTTCGCGATGAGCCTGCCGGTGCTGCTGGCCGCGTTCGCGGACCACGTGTACGACGCCGGTGCCGGCGGCTACGGGCTGCTCAACACGCTCGTGGCCCTCGGCGCCCTGGCCGGCGCCATCACGTCGGCCCGGCGGCGCGCCCTGCGGCTGCGCTCCGTGGTGCTGGGCGCCGGGATGTACGGGCTCATGCTGTGCCTGGCTTCCCTGGCACCGTCCATGGCCTGGTTCGGCGCGGCCATGGTGCTGGCCGGATTCTGGTGCCTGATGTTCCTGACCGCCGCGAACCAGCTGGTCCAGGTCAGCGCCAACCTGGCGATCCGCGGGCGGGTCATGAGCCTGTACATCATGGTGCTGATCGGCGGCCAGTCGATCGGCGGCCCGATGATGGGCTGGCTGGCCGAGCACGCGGACCCGCACACCGCCGTCCTCGTCTCCGGCGGCGTCCCGGTGCTGGCTGCCGCGACCGTCGCCGTCGTCCTCGCCCGGCGCGGGCAGCTCATGCTCAAAGTGGACCTGAAAGACCGGCGCCGGCTGCTGCGGATCGTCCCGACCGATTTCCGCACCGAAAAAGGACAGCCGCTACGTGGATCCACGCAGCGGCTGCCCTGATTCGTCGCGGAAACCCCTAGAGCTCCAAGGGGCGGTGCGGGAACTCGGCTTCCCGCTGCTGGAACTGCAGCACATCCGGGTTCAGGACCACGCCGTCGCGGATTTCGATCGCGCGGCGGATAGTCTCGTTTCCCGCCCAGGCTTCGGGGCCGGACACCACGATCTCGAGGAACGGCAGCAGCGCCTCGCTGATTTCCCAGCTGGCGGAATTCCACAGATAGGACGGGCTGTGGTCCACGGCGTAGTAGTCGATGTGGTCACCCACTTTGAACATCGGCTCGGCGAAGGTGGTGGTTTTCGCCCAGCTGAAGCCCATGCCCTCGTCGCAGGAGACGTCCACGATCAGGCTGCCGGGCCGGAAGGCGGCCAGGTCCCCGGTGCGCAGGTAGGTCAGCGGCGCGTTGGGGTCCTGCAGCGTGCAGTTGACCACGATGTCGCTCGCGGCCAGGAACGGCGCCAGCGGCACGCGCCCGCGCTCGGTGATGACCTCGCTCAGGAACGGCGCCTCGCTGTCATGGTCGAACTGCGCGATGCGTACCGAGTGGATGGGAGAGCCAACGGCGGCAACACCGCGGTTGGTCAGCACCTGCACGTCATGGACACCGTGGGCATTCAGCGCCGTCACGGCGCCGCGGGCGGTAGCCCCGAAGCCGATCACGACGGCGCTCAGCCGGCGGCCGTAGTCTCCGGTGGAACCGGTCAGTGCCAGGGCATGCAGCACGGAACAGTAGCCGGCGAGCTCGTTGTTCTTGTGGAAGACATGCAGGCCGAAGCCGCCGTCGCTGGCCCAGTGGTTCATGGCCTCGAAGGCGATCAGCGTGAGTTTCTTGTCGATCGCCAGCTGGGTGACGGCCCGGTCCTGGACGCAGTGCGGCCAGCCCCAAAGGACCTGCCCGTCCCGGAGTTCGGCCAGGTCCTCGGGCTGCGGCTTGGGCAGGAGGACGACGTCGGCTTCCGCCAGCAGTTGCTGTCGCGGCGCGATGCGCCCCACGAGGGGTGCGAGCTCGGCGTCGGACCGGCCGAAGCGCTCGCCGTAGCCTTCCTCGAGGATCAACCGGTCCCGGATCTCCGGCGCGATGCGGTCCAGGTGCAGGGGGTGGATCGGGAGGCGCCGCTCGTCCGGTTTGCGTGTGCCGGCGAGGATGCCGAGCGTGAGGTAATTCGGTGAACGGGTCACTTCTTTTTGGGGCTCGCCGTCTTTGCGGCGGTCACTTTATCGAGGGAGCTGGCCGGCGCTGAAGCGGCCCTCTTGTCAGCGCGCTTTTCCTTAATGGATTTGCCGGATTTCTTGGATGCTGCTTGACGGGGGGATTTGTCAGCCATGATTGCTCCTGTAGCGGAACCGAAGAGGTTCCTGACTTCCGACGATACAGGTAGCAACCTAATAGGAGCCCGGGATGCTGTGGGGGCATTTGGAGCGGCTGACGGGAATCGAACCCGCGTATCAAGCTTGGGAAGCTAGCGCTCTACCATTGAGCTACAGCCGCAGTGGGACCGGCCTGAATTCCAGCCGTGAGTCCCGATCAACGAGGTTTACATTACCTCAGTCTGGCGCGCCAGCCGAATACACCAGTCCTGGCTGCGCGCAGAAACCGGAGGTATCCGGCGTGCCCGGCATCCTGTGGCACCGTGCACTGACATCGCAGCTGGTCTTTGTGCCGCGACGGCGGGGTGTTGGCATTCAGGCAAAGCAGGATAGGTAATTTTGCCCCCGATGCGGGTAAAGGGACGCACCCTAACGGCTGACTCCACGTGCTTCCTTCGAGTGGTCCGCCCATCCAACAGGGTAGTTGTCACTCGTGTGCACTGGAGGGCAATCCAATCTACTAGGAAGACCACAGCCGACCGAGTTGCTAGAAGGCATCAATATGTTTTGTCGTCGTCCATCGAGTCTTTCCTGCCGCCCCAGTGCGGGGCGGTCCAGGCTCGACCCCCGGGCGTTGTCCGAATCCGGGCCCCCGGGCCTCCTTCCGCTTTAGACAGAGGATCAGACCCGCGCCTGCTGGCCTCGTTTCTTCAACTGCAAATGCCTCTACCGAGGCCACATCAGGAGGAAAATCATGAGTATCGTCGAGGTATGCGGGAAGAATCCCGCGCGGCCGTGCGGGGACGGGAGTCACCTACCGCGCTCAACGAGGCAGGCGTTGTCGACGCACTCCGTCCTGCGCGCCACCCAAGGGGTGGTTGTCGGGGCTGTGGCTGTCGCCATGATGCTCGCGCTCGCGTTGTTGCCGGGTCCCGGCGCCTTGGCCGACACCGCGCCGTCAGATCCCGCCAACCCGGCCACGCCACCCACGGTCTCTGCGGACGCGTTGCCGACAGTGCAGATAGATGGTGTGGCGTGGCAGCAACTCGTCGTGGGCAACACTGTTTATGTGGTGGGTAGTTTCACGACCGCGCGACCGGCCGGTTCGGCTCCCGGGACCAACACAGTGGTTCGGAACAACATTCTGGCTTATGACATAACGACAGGAAATCTCAATACGACGTTCGCGCCGAGCTTGAATGCCCAGGCAAAGGCCATCACCGCAGCCCCCGATGGTTCCCGGATCTATGTCGCCGGCGCTTTCACCCAGGTCAACGGCGTGTCGCAGCCCTACGTGGCGGCGCTGAATCCGGCCACGGGAGCCCTGATCACGAGTTTTGCCCCGAAAGTGAATTCGCGCGTATACGCCCTGGCAGCCACGAACACTTCCGTTTTCATGGGCGGCTGGTTCAGCGGCGTCGGTTCTGTCAGCCGGTCCCGCCTAGCTGCGGTCCGCGCCTCAGATGCTGCGCTGCTGAGCTGGAATCCTGTGGTCGCGGGTGGAGACGTCAACAACATGGTGATCTCTCCAGATGGCACAAAGTTGGTCGCGGGCGGGAGCTTCACAAGTGTGAACGGATCGAGCAACCCGGGTTACGGCATGGCGGCCCTGAACACTTTGACGGGAGACCTATTGCCGTGGGCCGTCAACGGCCTGGCACGCAACGGTGGGGCCAACGCCTCAATCTATAGCCTTGCCACGGACGGAACGAGCGTTTACGGCACCGGCTATGTGTTCGGCTCGGGGGGCAACCTCGAAGGTGCATTCTCCGCCACCTGGAACGGAGGGGTGGTCAACTGGGTGGAAGACTGCCACGGAGACTCTTATGGTGTCTACCCCTCGGACACAGCGGTCTACGTCGTGGGCCACCCCCATTACTGCGGCAATATCGGAGGCTTCCCCGAGACCTCCCCTCGAACCCATCACCGCGCCCTTTCCTTCAGTAAGGCCCGAACAGGGACCATAACGACTGAACCGAGCACCAGCTACTTTAACTTTGCTGGCACCCCCCGGCCATCCCTCCTGCCCTGGTTCCCGGACATTGACGCCGGAACATTTACCGGCGCCAGCCAGGGCGCTTGGACTGTGACTGGAAATTCGCAGTACGTCATTTTGGGCGGAGAGTTTCCCAAGGTCAACGGAACCCCTCAGCAGGGACTGGTCAGGTTCGCGGTCAAGAGCCTTGCCCCGAACAAACGAGGGCCCGTACTGACCGGCAGTGCCATGAACCCGACCCTGCTCTCTGCGAAACCCGGAACCGCTCGTGTGGGTTGGCGGGCAGACTGGGACCAGGACAACGAGAACCTGAAGTATGAAGTCATCCGCGACGGCAATGAGGCCACGCCCATCTACACCAAAACCCAAGCGTCGACCTTCTGGAATCGGCCGGCAATGGGGGTCGTGGACTCGGGCCTCGTGCCAGGATCCACCCACAACTACCGCATCAAGATCACGGACCCGCTAGGCAACGTGACCAGGTCAGACAATGTCAACGTGACTGTGGCCTCGGCAAGTCTGAGCGCGTATGCCCAAGGCGTACTCACGGATGGTGCCGGGAGTTTCTGGAGGCTCGGAGAGGCAAGCGGTAACACTTTCGCCGACTGGGCCGGATGGGCAGACGCCGTCGTCGGCCCAGGCGTTACCAGGGGCACGCCGGGCGCAATTGTGGGGGATGCGAACACTGCGACGACGTTTAGCGGAATCGCAAGCGGATTCGCATCCACGCAGACGTCAATCCCCGGGCCCAGCGTGTTCAGCGCGGAAACCTGGATCAAGACGACCACCACGGCCGGCGGCAAGATTCTAGGCTTTGGCGACAGATCAACGGGAACATCCATTAAATATGACAGGCACGTCTACATGGACAATTCGGGCAAAATCTACTTTGGCGTAAACAACGGCGTGCGCAGGACGCTGAGTACCGCAAGAAGCTATAACGACGGCAACTGGCATCAGATCGTGGCAAGCCTGGGATCGAGCGGGATGGCCCTCTACATCGACGGCGTACGGGTCATTCAGCGGACTGATGTGACACGCGGGCAGGACTTTGCAGGCTACTGGAGAATAGGCGGGGACAGCACCGCTAATTGGCCCGGCGTCCGGTCGAGCAACTTCTTCCAGGGTGTCATTGACGAAGTCTCGATTTACCCCGGCGTATTGAGCCCGGCGCAGGTCCAGAAACACTACGTCGATTCCGGTCGCACTCCAGTCACTCCATGAGTGCAAGGGAACGCCTAGCCTCTACAGGGCTTTGAACGACCTCCCGAATAACTGCCGCGTCCCACGGGCCCCTTAGGGCTCCCGTGGGACGCCGCTGCGTCTGCGCCGTCGCGTCTGCGTCCGACACCAACAGTCGCAGGCACCTGCCCGGTTCGGGATCTTGCCGACTGCACGCAGCTGATCCACACTCGTCCCCGCAGTTCCGGCCACGCCTATGAGGAACGGCCCTAACCGGGCCGAATCGACCGCTTGCGTCCCTGCGACGTACGGGTATTTCACTATCGCTTGTGGGTATTCGGTGCAGGTACTCAGCCAATCTAAATAAATCCTACAAGTGGTTACCCGGATGAATAGGGGTAGACCCCACTCGTGTGCAGGGCAGGTCCATCCCCTTGACTAGGGGGACCAAAGCCGACCGAGTCATTAGAAGGTCTCAGCATGTATGACCAGCAGCTTCAGTGGGTCCCCCCCGGTTTGTTCCTAATGGATGAGCCTCACCGGCAGAGCGCACGGGAAATGACGCTCTCGCACCGGCAGACGCCAGCCGCCGCCCTCCTGACCCGGCGCCGCACTTTGCCCCCGTTCGCAGCGCTCACTGCTGCGAATAGTTGCGGGTCGTCTAATCGGCTCAAGGAAATCGGCGGCGGGCATGAGTGACGTCAAGCACCGCCGGCTACTCCATGCGGGGATACGCCCCACGAACACTATCCGAACCCCGGCCCCGGCAAAAATTTCAACGAGGCCTCAGCACTCGGTATGGGATGACGAATCCCCTGCCGATATCGCCGTTCCCCGGAGTGCAGCCACCCGCCGGTGGAAAAAATTCTCCAATCATCTCCGAATCACTGATGCGACAGCGATTTTCATTTCGGTCGCCTCGGCTTACCTTTTCCGCTTCGGCGCCGAGGTGCCGGCGGCGGCCGAGTGGGACTTTGAAACCAGCTACATCGTGGTATCAATGCTGATCCTGGTCACCTGGATTGCAGTTCTGGAGATTTACTCCACCCGAGATAGCCGGACGTTTGGTGCAGGCGCAACTGAATACAAGAGGGTAGTTCAAGCCACGCTCAAGCTATTCGGTGTCCTGGCAGTAGCAATGGTCTTTGTCCGTTTCGATGTCGCACGAGGCTACTTTGCGATTGCCCTGCCCCTAGGGCTTGTGCTGCTCACCGGAAGCCGGTGGCTTTGGCGGAAGTGGCTGAACCAGCAGCGGAGCCGGGGCGAGTACCTCTCCCGAGTCATCGTGATCGGAGATACGCCGGACGTCGAGTACGTGATCAACCAGATCGAACTGAATCCGGCCGCCGGTTATCAGATTTCCGGTGTGGCTTTGTCCACCCTGGATAAGTCCCTGGAGCTGCGGCCTCCCTGGTACCGCATTCCGGTTCTCTCGACACTGGCTGAGATTTCACGGATGGTCAAAGTCGCAGGCGCGGATGCCGTCATCGTTGCGGGCCCGCTCCCTGGAGGCAGCAAGTACATCCGGGAACTGGGATGGAAGCTCGAGGCTACCGGAACGGAACTCGTCCTGGCGTCACGCCTCACAAACGTTGCCGGTCCGCGAATCCACTGGCGCCCTGTAGACGGATTGCCGCTGGTGCATGTGGAGCTCCCTCAGTACGCCGGCGGCAAGCACGTACTGAAACGCGTAGTAGATGTCGTGGCTGCCTCAGCGGCGCTGGTGGTTTTGTCGCCCCTAATGCTGATCCTGGCCGTCATCGTCAAGCGCGACAGCGCGGGTCCAGTCATCTTCCGCCAGGTACGTGCGGGCAAGAACGGCGTTCCCTTCCACATGTTGAAGTTCCGGACGATGGTTCAGGCCGCTGAAACCGACATCGACTCCCTGCGAGACCTGAACGAGGGTGCCGGCCCGCTCTTCAAGATCCGAAATGATCCACGAATTACAAAATGCGGGCAATGGATGCGTAAGTTCTCCCTCGATGAGCTGCCCCAGTTCTGGAATGTGCTGACCGGCGAAATGAGCCTGGTCGGTCCCCGGCCCCCGCTGCCTCTCGAAGTCCAGAGCTATGAGAAATTCACCCACCGCCGGCTGCTGATTAAGCCCGGGATAACTGGGTTGTGGCAGATCAACGGCCGTTCTACCCTCCCCTGGGAGGAGAGCGTCCGACTGGATCTCTATTACGTGGAGAATTGGTCGCTCACAGGCGACCTCGTCATCCTGTGGAGAACCTTTAGAGCCATGCGCAGTCCCGTCGGTGCGTACTGAAGGAGATGCTATGACCCCCCGAATCGGCTATGCAGCGGGCGCCTTTGATCTATTTCATGTAGGCCACCTGAATTTGCTGCGGCAGGCCAAAGCGGAATGCGACTTCCTGGTTGCCGGCGTTGTCACCGATGAGCTCCTGGTCAAGACCAAGGGCCGGCCGCCGATAATTCCGCTGGCAGAACGTTTGGAAATCGTTCGCAATATCCGATTTGTAGATGATGCGATTTCTGAACACCTCCCGCGCAAGATCGACACCTGGCGTTCCAATCCCTTCGACGTTCTTTTCAAAGGGGACGACTGGAGGGGCACGCCCAAGGGCTTGGAGCTTGAACGAGATTTCGCGGCAGTGGGCGTGGACGTTGTCTATTTTCCCTACACCGTGCACACGTCCAGCACAGCCATTCGCCGGACCCTTGAGCTCCTAAACTCCGACGCTCAGGGGTGGGTGCCCCTGCAAGGCATCCCCTAATTCAAAACGTCCGGGCCCCACGGGGCCAGCCAGCAGGTCTCTCTAAAACCACATAGTCCCGGGGGGAAAAATGAAACATAAAGCTGTTCGGAGTGCCGGATTACGTATTGCACTGGTCGGGACACGGGGTGTGCCCGCACATTACGGCGGCTTCGAAACCTGTGTCGAGGAAGTGGGGCGCAGGCTAGCTGAGCGCGGCCATCTGGTAACGGTCTACTGCCGCTCCGGCAACGGCATAGACTCCCGCGTCAAGGAATACGAGGGGATGCAGCTTGTGCATCTGCCGGCACTCCGCCGACGCTCACTCGAGACTTTGAGCCACACCGGATTGTCGGTGGCTCATCTGCTGTTCCGCAGGGCTGACGCCACAATCGTTTTCAATGCAGCGAACGCTCCTTGGCTTCCCCTTCTCCGGTTGGCGCGTATTCCAGTTGCCACCCACATGGACGGCCTGGAATGGAAGCGGGCCAAGTGGGGGACCATCGGGAAGCGGTACTACCGCTGGGCAGAGGGATTTGCCGTCCGGTTTTCCAATGCCCTTATTGCAGATGCAGCCGGGATTCGTGACTACTACCGCGCCACCTTCAATGCCGCCACCCAGCTGATTTCGTACGGCGCACCCTTACTTGCGCCCCGGGAGCCGGAACGTCTCGCGGGCATCGGCCTGTCCTCCGGGCAGTACCATCTCGTGGTGGCCCGGCTGGAGCCGGAAAACCACGTTCATATGATCGTTGAAGGCTATGTCCGGAGCGCCGCCAAGCTCCCCTTAGTCGTCGTGGGAACCACGCCTTACGGCCAGGAGTACAGCCAAAAGGTGAAGGATTCCGCAGACTCGAGAGTGCGATTCCTTGGCGGGGTTTGGGACCAGGAGTTGCTGGATGAGCTGTACGCCAACGCCTTGGTCTACTGGCACGGCCATTCTGTCGGGGGCACCAATCCTTCCCTGCTCCGGGCGGTCGGTGCGGGTACGGCGACCAACGCTTTTGACGTCAACTTCAACCGCGAGGTGCTGGAGTCAGCCGGCGAATACTTCCGCGACCCGGCCGACGTCGCACGGTTGGCCGAGGACTCTGAGGCGCGTCTCGCCGGAACCAGATCGAGAGGGAGCCAAGCCCGGGAAATTGCGGCGAAGTACGACTGGGACCTGGTGGCAGATCTTTACGAAACGCTGTGCTACGGGCTGGACTCCGGTGCCCTGACCCACGCTCAAAACAGCGAACCCCCTGCCGCCGCACGGGCGCAGGACGAAAGCCGGGTGGCATCGTGAGCAGGGTAGGAGCACAGCATGCTCGGACGTCACCGCCGCGGACCGGATTCAAGGGAACGCTCGCAGCGCTGGGATCCGCCCAGAAACCCGTAGCGGCCGGGGCCCCGCCATATTCCATCCTCGTCAACCGGCGGGCCGGCAGATTCGTCGCGGCAGCAGCGTATCGCGCCGGCATGTCCCCTAACCAGGTCACCGCGGTCAGTGCAACCTTCACCTTTGGCGGGATAATCCTGCTGGCCACGGCCGCCCCGGCTGGGTGGGTCGGGGCACTCGTCTGGGCAGCGCTGGCGCTGGGATACATCTTTGACTCCGCAGACGGGCAGTTGGCGCGGCTCCAAGGGAGTGGCTCCGTGGCCGGAGAATGGCTGGACCACGTCGTGGACAGTACGAAGATCGTCAGCCTGCACCTTGCCGTTCTCATCGCGGCCTTCCGCCATTTCCAGCTTCCCTCGGATGGATGGCTCCTGGTTCCGATTGGCTACGCCATCGTCGGAACCGTGTCGTTCTTTGCGATGATCTTGAACGATCAGCTCAAGGCAGCGGTGCTGCTGAAGTCCGGCCGCGCTGCCATCCCCAGGAAGTCGTCAGCGCTCAAATCTGCGCTCTTAGTCCCCACTGACTACGGAGTGCTGTGTTTGGTGTTCCTGCTGCTGGGGGCCCCGCTTGCCTTCTTCACGGTTTACAGCTTGTTCTTCGCGCTCAACGCAATGCATCTGGCAGTGGCTTCGACCCGGTGGTTTGGCGATATGAGAAGCCTCTCAACATCCAAATTGGTCTCAACTCGGAGCGAATCATGAACAACAGCACGAATACTGCAGAGGGCCGTCCCCTAGACAGCCGGCGGAGAGTCCAGTTCCTGGTGATCGGATTTCTCCTGACCGTGTTCCTGATAGGAGCCATCATCTGGGGGACCAGCCAGTCCTCCAACAACCGTCCCGCGGGTCTAGCTGGCTCCTCAACCGGGGTTGTTGCGACGCCGACGCCGACGCCGACGCCGACACCGACAGCGACTCCGACGGAGACGGCAATGCAATCCTTGCCGGGCGGCACAACTGCCCCGGCCTCGCCGGCTTCCGCGCCGGCCCCGGAGCCGACGGCGGCCAGCCCGGCTCGTGCGCCCGCGACCGGCAGCGACGCGCAGCTTGCCAACGTGGACCAGCCTGTCGCGCCGCCGGTCCCGCTGGATCAACCAGCATCCATACGGGAAGGCATCACCGCCGAGATCAACGAGTTTGAGAGCGTCCAGGGACAGGCTCAAAAAGCCGGTGAGGTCGCCGGCCCATCCCTCCGGTTCACCGTCACTCTCCATAACAGCACGGACCGCCCCCTTTCGACGGCGGACGTCGTAGTGAACGTCAGCGCAGGTGCGGAGGATCTGCCTTCCATCACGCTCAGTGGGCCTGATGTGTCCGAATTTCCCCCCACGATCGCCCCCGGGGAGTCCGGCTCGGCCACGTATGTTTTCCTGGTTCCCGTAGACCAACGGGACAAGGTTCGAGTTCTCGTGAATTTTCAGGTTGATTCGCCTATTGCGGCATTCGAAGGTGCCGCACCGACAGAAGGTAAGCCATGATCGAACCGTCCAGTCCCCAACCCGTTCCAACAAACCGCTCTCGACGCCGGCCCGGTAACGGGCCTAGGAAGCTTGGCGCCGTCCTGCTCGCTTCCGCGGTTGCTATGTCGATGGCCCTGGTCGCGGCTCCTCCCGTTACGGCCGACACCGCTCCTCTTGATCCCGCCAACCCCGCCACACCCGTCACCGTCTCGGCGGATGCTTTGCCCACGGTGCAGATCGATGGAATCGTCTGGCAGCAGGTCATCATCGGCAACGTGGCCTACGCGGTAGGACAATTCAACACGGCCAGGCCGGCCGGCGCCGCACCGGGAACAAACACCGTCGCCCGGAACAATATCCTGGCCTACGACGTGACAACCGGAAATCTGATTACGACATTTACCGCCAGCCTGAACGGCATGGCGAAAACCATTGCGGCTTCACCAGACGGATCCAAGCTCTTCGTCGGGGGCGCCTTTTCGCAGGTGAACGGCGTAGCACGGCCCTATGTAGCTGCGCTGAACCCCACGACTGGTGCGCTGATCACGTCTTGGGCGCCGAAAGTTAACTCGCGTGTGGTGGCTCTCACGGCATCCAACAACGCCGTCTACATGGGCGGGTGGTTCAGCGGCGTCGGATCGGTCAGCCGCCCCAAGCTGGCCGCAGTGTCGACGTCAAACGCTACCCTGCTGAATTGGAACCCGGTCCCGGCCGGCGGCGACGTCAACACGCTGCTCGTTTCACCGGATGACTCCAAGGTTGTAGTGGGGGGCGGCTTCACCACACTCAACGGTTCGAGCAACCCCGGCTACGGCCTGGGGGCAGTCGATACTAACACCGGCGGGCTGTTGCCGTGGGCCGCGAACGGCTTGGTGAGGAACGGCGGGCCACAAGCAGCCATCCTCAGCCTCGCCAGCGACGGAACAAGAGTTTACGGAACGGGCTACGTGTTTGGCAACGGCGGGAACCTGGAGGGAACATTTTCCGCTGACTGGTCCGACGGTGCCATCAAGTGGGTCGAGGACTGCCACGGCGACACCTATGGCGTCTACGCATCCGATACAGCCGTCTACACCGTAAGTCATGCCCATTACTGCGGAAACATCGGCGGTTTTCCCCAGACGTCGCCAAAGTGGACATTCAATCATGCACTGGCGTTCAGCAAGGCAGCGACGGGCACTCTGACCGATGATCCCTATGGATACTTCAATTTTGCCGGGAATCCCTCGCCGTCTCTCCTTCAGTGGTACCCCGAATTCGCCGTCGGCACGTTCAGCGGCGCATCCCAGGCCGCCTGGAACATCACCGGCAACAACCAATACATCGTCGCGGGCGGCGAGTTCCCAAGCGTAAACGGAAAAGCCCAGCAGGGCCTGGTCCGGTTTGCAGTCAAGGGCATTGCGCCAAACAAGCAGGGCCCGGTGGTCACAGGCGCCGCCTTCAACCCGTCCGTTATCAGCACCGCCACCGGAACGGCGCGGGTCAGCTGGCAGGCGAACTGGGATAAGGACAATCAAAACCTGAGCTACCAGCTCATCCGTGACGGAAAGACTGCCACGCCGATCTACACCAAAACACAGGAGTCCGACTTCTGGCGTCGGCCGGGCATGGGATACATCGACACGGGACTGGCGGCCGGATCCACCCACACATATCAGATCATCGCCACCGATGCCTTCGGCAACACCGCGAAATCGAACGCCGTCAGCGTCACCACAGCCACGGCCGGGAGCGTCAGTGACTATGCCCGTGGCGTTCTCGACGACGGTGCGGCTGACTACTGGCGGTTGGGCGAAGGCAGCGGAGGGACCGCCGTAGACTGGGCCGGCTGGAGCGATATCAGCCTAGGGACCGGCGCAACACGCGGAACCGCCGGCGCCATCACCGGGGACACGAACGCTGCAACCACCTTCGACGGAACGAATACCGGGTTCGGGGCTACCCAGACCCAGATCCAAGGCCCGGACACGTTCACGGCCGAAGCGTGGTTCAAGACCACAAGCACTTCAGGAGGCAAGATACTCGGCTTTGGAAATAGCCCGACAGGACAGTCCGGCAGCTATGACCGCCACGTCTACATGGACAATGCAGGACGGATCATCTACGGCGTCTACACCGGAAACACGGAAACCCTGCAAAGCTCCGCCGGTTTCAATGACGGGCAGTGGCACCAAGTCACCGTCAGCCTTGGTTCTAACGGAATGGTGCTATATGTCGACGGAAAGCGAATTGCGAAGCGCGCGGACGTGACCAGCGGACAGCCCTACACCGGGGTCTGGCGGATCGGTGGCGACAACCTCAACGGCTGGCCGTCGCAGCCCGCAAGCAGCTACTTCCAGGGAAGCATCGATGAAGTAAGCATCTACCCGACCGTACTGGGGCTGTCCCAGGTCCAGAACCACTTCCAGGCCTCCGGCCGCACCCTTAACCTGCCCACTGCGCCTGTAGACAACTACGGCAAGGCAGTGTTCCAGCTCAACCCGGACCTGTACTGGAGGGTGGGCGAAACTACGGGAACGACGGCAGCCGACAGCGGTGCGGTAGGCAATACAGGTACCTTCGTCAGCGGAACGAGTCTGGGACGCCCAGGGGCGCTCGCAGGAGTGACTAATACCGCCGTCGAATTCGACGGCTCATCCGGCTTGCTCTCGTCCGACGCCCAGTTCTCCAACCCCACGGTTTACACGGAGGAGCTGTGGTTCAACACAACCACCACCAATGGCGGCAAGCTGATCGGTTTCGGTGGTTCCCAGACCGGACTCTCGGGCAACTACGACCGGCACGTCTACATGGAGAACAGCGGACAATTGACGTTCGGCGTTTGGACAGGTCAAGCCAACACCATTACGACTCCACAGCCGTACAACGACGGGTCGTGGCACCACATGGTGGCAACCCAGTCGTCGGACGGGATGAAGCTGTATGTGGATGGCCAGGAGGTCGGTTCCAATCCGCAGGCCGAGTCCCAGGCCTACAACGGCTACTGGCGTGTGGGTGCAGATACGACGTGGGGACCGCAGCCATACTTCGCGGGAGCCATCGACGAGGTGGCCGTGTACTCCACGGCGCTGAGTTCCTCCGACGTTTCGGCTCACTACGCCCTGGGTGCAGGCACCACGCCTGTCAACCAGTCTCCGGTGGCTGCCTTTAGCTCGGCTGTGGCGGATCTGACCGCGACGCTGGACGGGTCGGCGTCGGCAGACCCGGACGGCACGGTTGCCAGCTACGCCTGGGACTTCGGCGATTCCTCGCCGGCCGGGACAGGGCGGACTCCGTCGCACACATATGCAGCGGCGGGAACCTATCAGGTCAAGCTGACGGTRACGGATGACAAGGGAGCGACAGGGCAAGTGACGCAAGCAGTAWCGGTCGCCGCGGCCAACCAGTCTCCGGTGGCTGCCTTTAGCTCGGCTGTGGCGGATCTGACCGCGACGCTGGACGGRTCGGCGTCGGCAGACCCGGACGGCACGGTTGCCARCTACGCCTGGGACTTCGGCGATTCCTCGCCGGCCGGGACAGGGCGGACTCCGTCGCACACATATGCAGCGGCGGGAACCTATCAGGTCAAGCTGACGGTAACGGATGACAAGGGAGCGACGGGTACCGTCAGCAAGTCCATCACGGTAACGGCTCCTGCCAACCAGCCCCTGGCTAAGGACGACTTCGGTCGGACAGTTGCCGGCGGCTTCGGGCAGGCGGATGTCGGAGGCAACTGGACGACTCCGTCCGGTGCGAGCAACTATTCGGTCGCCAATGGAAATGCAACGATCAACAACGCTGCGGGAGCTACTCGAAGCGCATTCCTGAATGCGGTTTCTGCGGCCTCGGCCGTGACGCAGTTCGATGTATCCCTCGACAAGATCGGAGACGGTGGCGGGACCTTTGTCTCGGTGATAGGCCGTAACGCCGGCAGCTCCAACGACTATCGAGCCAAGCTATGGATTTCCAGGACCGGAGCCTTGACTCTGTACCTGACCAAAACGGTTGCAGGGGCGGAAACCATCCTTTCGACCAGGACCCTCGGGCTGACGTACAACATGGGAGATTCCGTGCGGATCAAAATGGCCGTGACCGGAACGTCGCCCAGTACTTTGAGCGCTAAGGCCTGGAAAACCAGCACCGCTGAGCCGGCAGCATGGAGCCTGACCGCGACCGACTCGACGTCGGCGCTCCAGGTCCCTGGCTCCGTCGGCATACTCAGCTACGTGTCGGGGTCGAACCTCAACGGCCCGGTAAAGGTGACCCTGCGTAACTGGCTTACCAGCAGGGAGCCCTAACTCCTGGCGCGACACGGCCGGGAACGCCGGCGGAGAGCCCCCTTGGGCGTGGTATTAATCACATTCAAGGGGGCTCTCCGCCGTCGGGGCGGGACTCGCGCGTGGTCGGCGTCACCCGCGTCAGGACTCGCGTCTGGCCGGGGGGACCCCAAAGGGAGCGCAATTGAGGTGACCCGACACACCGCGCCTCAAGGGGGAACAAACTCGTAGTGCTGGTTTGACACGCCGTCGCACCTTCCCCGATGCTGTAACGGCAAAAGTTATCCAGTCGTTACGTTGCGGTAGAGCGCAAGCTTGGGCGGCCCCTCAGATCTAAGGAACAAATAATGGAAGCGACTCATCTTTCCCGTAGGAGCGCCCTGGGATTAGGGGCCGCGGCGGCCCTCGGGCTGGCGGCAGGCCAGCTCGGTAACGCCACACCGTCCGCAGCGGCCATCGCTCGTCCGACGGGCACCGGCTACGTCCGCTATGAGGACCTGTACAGCTCCGGCAACGACCTGCAGACGGTCATCAACAAAGTTACCGGTAATCGGGTGCTGACCTTCCCCGAAGGCGTGTTCACCATTCCGTCCAATTTCCGCTACGGGTACAAAGACGGCGTGCGGTTGGGGAATCGTTCCGGTGGTGCCGGCTGTCGCGGCCTGGTGGGGTCCGGACGCAACACTATTTTTAGGATGGCCTCCTCGAGCCAGCCGAGGTGGACCGGTGGAGCTTCGCCCTACATGCTCATTCACGCGATCGCTTCCAGCGCAGATCCGATGATCACAGTCGAACTGCGCAACTTCCAAATCCAGGGAACCAGCCTGGGCCATGAGTACAACGGCCTTCGGCTGAGCCGGGCAAACGGCGTCGTCGATAACGTCTATATCAATGGCATCACCGGCTACGACTCTGTCCCGCCGGGCGAAACCGGGGGCATCAGCATATTCCAGTGCACTTCGGTGCGGGTAACCAATACCGAAGTGGATGGCCGCCGCGCAGGTGTGCGGGTTAGTTCCAGCCCCGTAATGGTGAACAACAGCTCGGGGATCACATTCCAGGACTGCTACTTCCACCATTCTCTTACTGGTGGCGGCGGCATTGCCTGGTTCGAGTCGCGTGATTCAACTGTGACCCGGGTGCGTTCGGAATACATCGGCTCCGGGACAGGCAAGCTTGCAGGGTACTGCTTCAACCACGAACAGTCCACGCGTATCACGTACAACGATCCCGTGATGATCTGTGACCGGAAGACCGCCGGCGGTACTTTGCACATGTCCTTAAACTCCGATGCAGCCCGCGGCGGAACAGACTGTGTGCTGACGGTGAAAAACCCCAAGTGGGACGGGACGAGTGTGGGCTCCGGAAAATTCGTTGTCGAGACTTGGACCATGGGGAACCAGGCCCAAAAGTCCGCCCCCCGCGTTTATGGCCCGACGGGGGCCGCGCTGCCGTTCACTTGGCTGCATCCGGCCTAAAGCCTGTTCTCGTCACCACCCCGGCCTGCGACCAAAGTGAGACTCATCAGCAGGAAGTTCATAGCTTGGCCGTGTTGCTTTCATGGGGCGACAAGTTGGCCCCGGTGCCCTGCCCCTGCCGGCGCCGGGCCAAGTCGCGCGTCACGTAGCAGAGATTAGGGATCAGCTGGCAGGCTGCAACCGAGATGGCGGAGCCGATGATCGGCCCCGCCGCGCCCAGCAGCGAAATCAGCCACCACGATATGGCAATGTTCAGCGGGACAAGCATGAGTATGGGCAGGACCTGAAACCGCAGGCCTGCGCTGTCGGTCATGTACATGCCCGTTGGGTATTTAGCTGCCTGGAGGGCGACGAAAACCGCGAACCCGGAAACGAGCCACGCATCCAGAATAATTCTGCCATCGGAAACAAAGGCAACGAGAAATGGCGTGGCGATGGCCAGTAGTCCGCCTAGGAATAGGCCACCCGCGGCAAACCAAATTGTCGGAACGAGCGGCGATTCGATGCGCGACGCCGATCTCGCCTTGGCATAAATGGGCCACAGAACTATTCCTGCCGCGGCAATAACTTGCAGAATCATGCCAAAAAGTTGCGAGGCAAGGTTGTACTGCGCCAGCTCCTCTCCATGGGTCAAATGGCTGAGCAGCAGCCGGTCGCTCTGCATAGCTATTGGAAGGGCGACCATCTGGAGGAGCATGGGCCAGGCAAGATGGAAGGCTTTGATGCCGGGCTCGCGTTTTATGTGCGGAACGGATCTGAGAGCTGAGGTCAGCTGAGGACTGAGCAGACGGCTGGCAATGATGAGGCAGATGATGGAGTTGACGGCAGCAGCGGCGTAGGAAAACACTGCCAAATAGCTGCCAACCGGCGCCGCAAGCCCAATCGATAGTAGAATTGCCAGCAATATGAGCGGGGCAACGACTATTTGGCTCTTAACCTGTGTGGCTGTCCGCTCAAGCCCGACCAGGATCCGTTGCCCCACCGCGAGGGGAAGGGTGATCCCGAATACGGCCATGCACAAAAAGGCCGCCCAAGCTCCGCCATCCGGTAGAAGGCCGTTGCCTAGCAACACGGGCCAAAGCCCCAGGACGGAAACCAGGGCGGACGTTGCCACGATTACGGTGCCGGAAACGAGGAGGATCCTCAAGGCAGTCAGCAGGGACCGACGAACGTGCTCGTCGCTCCTGGGATTCTTGGCCTCGGCGATCGAATTTATGACGACGGCGGCAATGCCTAAGTCCGCAAAGGGAAGAAGGCTCGGCAGAGAGGCAAGCAGGCCGTATTGCGCATAGGCTTCCGTACCGAAGTGAGAAAGTATCATTCGGCTGGTCACGATGGCGCACAGGCCTGAAAGACCTAGGACAATCATTTTTGTGCCCGCGGTTTTCCCCAGCTTGGACCACATGCTTGACCGATACGCTTCTGTGCCTACAGCCTGGGGATTTCTGCGAAGCGTCACCGTGCCACGTCCGGTGAGGCCTCGAACAGCCACTCGTCGGCGGCCAACCGTCCGTCAGAGTCAGGAAGACTTGCCGTCACGTCGTTGCCGAAGGGACCCGAGGCTATGGCCTTGCAGATGACATCCGCAAGCTCCTGCGCTGTTGCGTGCGGCGACACCACCGCATGGCCGTGGTCGGCAAGCCAGTCGCTCAGGCCCGTTTCGGTGGTCGTGACGATGGAACAGCCGTGTGCGAGCCCTTCTACAATCGGAAGCCCGACCTGTTCCCGCCATGTAGCTGTGGACTGCGATGGCAGAACCAGCACCTGGGCCTGCCGTAAGACCCGATGGATCTCATCGCGGCTTGGATCGATGTGGACCTCAACACTGCTGTTTGAGGTCCCAGCGCTTTCTGCTTCTGCCACCATGGCGCCCTTGCCCAGGATGACAAGTGCCGCTCCCGGATCTTGCTGAACAACGCCGGACCAGGCCGCCAGTACCAACGGGAATCCCTTCCGTCGGGACAGATCACCAAGGTATACGACGCGTGCTGGGACCTTCGGATAGTTCGGATTGCACTCGCACGGGGCCGGCAACGCGGGAACTAGACATTCTTCCTGTCCCTCCTGCAGGCGCGGGAGCACGTCGCGGTAAACCTCCTGCGCGGCCAGCGTTCCGAAGGCAATCCGGTCCACATGACGCCAGACGTAGAGGGCGAGGCGCCGTTCCACCATTTTCCGCGTCCGGGACTTCCAGCCCTGACCGCCAGATCCTGCAAAGGGATCGGCGTTGCCGATCGCGTACGTCACGATCCGGGTGCGGTGACCTCGTACCGCCCCCGCCAGGCGGACTGCAACAAGAGCCAAGAACGTCGCGGGGAGACTGGAGAGCATGAGGGGTTCATTAATCTCCAGCTGACGGACCCGGGAGCGGCCGAGGAGAAAGGCTGCTTTCAGCCGGTTGGCATGGACCAGGTGCAGTCCCTGCGTCAGCTGTTCATCAAAGTCGTACCTTTTCTGGCGGTAGAGGATAACAGCCGGCTCCAGTTGCCGGGCACGTTCGAGGTGTGCCGTCCTTAATGATTCATAGAGCCGGGCACGGGTGGAGTTCAGTTTAGGCAAAAACACTCAGTCTCTCTCCTTCGAACAGTGACACATGTCCGGCTCGCGTGCTTCTCAGATCGGTCAGGGAGGCCCCGCCAAAGGAAATCGGATCACGGCACGCGGCAGACTAACGTACCGGTTCCCGGTCCGGTCCTGCCTCGTATTTGCTGGACCTCTTCAATGCGGCAGTCTCCTTAATCTCGCGGTTAACGCGGCTTCGATAGGCAGATGGACGATGCCGCTCTTCGGCTACCACGGAGTCCTCAATTGCCCGACGGCGGTAGTCCGGCCAGGCCCGGTGTAGTAGCTCAATGGCATCCGCTATGGCGTCGGGGTCATCGGCTGGTACGAATAGGGGCACGGCATAGTTTCCTGCAGCCTCCCGAAGGCCCGACGTATCGCTGACAATCAGCAACCGTGCGGCGAGAAGCGCCTCTACCGCCGTGTTTCCAAAGGGCTCGTCAAGCCTTGACGGAACAATGGCGACATCAGCGCGCGCCAGGTTGGGCCAAACATCGGTGCAAAAACCAAGAAAACGGACGTGCCCTTCCAAGCGCAGGCTGGTCACCAGGCTTCGCAGTTCCGCCTCGTACCATTCGTAGCCTGGGTACACCGCGCCGACGAGCTCCAAGCTCACGTCAATCCCGCGCCGGCGAGCCCCGGCCACCCCGGCGACGGCAACGTCGACGCCTTTACGTGGAGACAGCCGGCCCACATAGACCATGCGCAGGGGCCCTACGACGGCTTCCCTGGGGGCGGTCACGGCATCCGGGCCGACCACTCCGTTGTACACAACCCGCACCCTCTTCGCGAGTGCCGGAAGAGTGTCAGTGAGGGTTTCTGCACTGTATCGACTGTTGGCGATAATTCGATCCGCCAGAATCAAAGGGGCAACAATCCCCAAGCGGACTGGCCACTTGGCCGACTTCTCCGCTTCATGGACGTGCGTCAGGACGGGGAGCCGGTTTAGCCGGGCCAACAAAAGCCACAGAGGAATGGTCAGAGTACTCACGTAAATCACGTCAGGGCCAGTCCTCCGGATGAGCCTCAGCCCGTGTATTGAGGCTTTTGCTGCCTCGACTGCCAGCTTGAGCAAACCGAGCGGATTGGCTGAGCTTTTGCGCAATACCGGCGACGGACACAAGCTGACGGTGGCGCCGCGCGCCTCAAGTTCTGCCACAAGCGGTCCCGTTTGAGGTACCGTCACAACGACCCTTGAGCCCTGTTCAACCAGTCCCTCTACTGTTTCGAGCATCACCCGGTCGGCGCCGTAGAGTTCAGAACTCGGGTGGGCCATTAGCACCGCTGGTGACGTGACGCATGCATGCATAGGGTCCTCTACTCCAGTCCAATCTGGGCGGCAAACCTCCGCTTTTCGCTGTCAGACACCGCGCCGCCGTCTGGGTCTGACGACGGTACTTTCTGGACACTAAGCTATATGGTGCTCACATGGCAATGAATCCGAAGCGCAAATTGGCGATTATCGTCGTGAACTACGGCTCGCATGAATTGTTGGAGACGAATATTGCGCCCGTGTCCGGCCACACACCGGATGTTTCTGTAGTAGTGGTCGACAACTACACGAATAGAACAGAACGGGACGCCGTTGCGAGCCTCGTTGCCCGGCGAGGCTGGACCTTGGTGGCGCCGGAGACCAACTTGGGATTCGGGGCCGGGATGAATCTAGGCGTCGAAGCTGCTGCCCGAGCCGGCGCACGAGCATTCCTGCTGATCAACCCCGATGCGACACTGGGCATGTCCAGCCTTCAGTTGCTGAGGGACGCCGTCGAACACAACCCGATGGCCGTCGTGGCTCCCCGTATCGTCCGGTCGGACGGAAGTATCTGGTTCACCGGGGCCACAGTTCGTATGGAGGACGGAGAAACCAGGGGGAGACGCCATGCATCCGCTGCGCTGCCGCCCGGTGAGCGCCGTTGGCTAACAGGAGCATGCCTACTGATAAGCCTCGAAATGTGGCAAGCCGCAGGTGGTTTCGATGACCGGTACTTCTTGTACTGGGAGGATGTGGACTTCTCCTTCCGCGTTGAGGCAGCCGGTGGAGCCCTAGAGGTGGTGGAGGAGGCCACAGCCACTCATGATGAAGGTGGCACCCAGGGCAGCGGACCGGGTTCCAGGGCCAAATCGCCCGTCTATTACTACTACAACATCCGCAACCGGCTGCTCTTCGCAGCGATCCACCTAAATCCGGATGACAGAAGGCGATGGAAGGGCTCGGCCATTCCGGCCGCTTGGCGCATCCTGCTTCGCGGCGGACGCCGGCAGTTCCTGCGGCCCGTCAGGCCAGTGTGGGCCGCCGTCCGCGGAACCCGGGACGGTCTCACCCTTCTTCGGCGTTGGTCATAAGGTTCGTCAATAGCCGCCTAAGGCGCTGAGGCCGAGATGTATCTTCCCCACGGCTTGGCGCACCTGATTCAGGGCCGCTTTATGGTGCAGTGGGCCCTGAAGATGCCCATCCGCAATATCCAGGCGCCGCTGGGCGCTTGGACCGCCCCGACTGAGCAGCGCCGGCAGCGCCATCGGCGAGCCTTCCGGGATAGCGACGGTACCGCGGAGACAGTTCATCGCTTCCACGATCTGGAACAGGGAGGCATCGCCGACCGGCACCCCGCCTGCGTGCCTCCCCCGGGATGCCAGTTCACCGAGGTAGGCAGCGGCTTCCCTGAGGGTGAACGTTCGGCGTCGTGCAGCTGCGTCCAGATAAGCAATTTCAGAGCGATGCTCGAGCGATGCGACTAGAATTAGTTCCGCGCGGCGCACGAGACCAAGTTCCAGTTTCCTTGAGCGGTGCTCCTTTGAGGCACCACTTTCAACGCCACCCTTGCGCAAAAGGGCGGAGGCGCCGCGACAGAGGCTCTGACCGTTCGCCGCATGCGTCCCGGCGCTCTGGATCTCAACGCCGGACCGGCCGACTCGCGCTGCGTAGTCGGTCAGTAACGCTTCCGCGTACGGCGACCGGCAGACGTTAGCGGTGCAGACTACCAGGATCGATGCCAAGACTGTGTCCTCATGTCCGCCATCCATGACCGCAGTGTAGCCCGTCATCTGTAAAACGGGTGATAGTTTCGGACCATATTCCGGTCAGCAAGCGGTAGGGTTGGCCGAAACGCTGCAAGGGGGATCTTGGATGGAGCTTGCCGAATACCTAGGGACGCTGCGCCGTCGGTGGCTGTTCATAACCGCACTGGCACTTTTGGGTGCGGGTATCGGCTTCGTCCTGGGGCTCAACTCACCAAAAATGTACAAGGCTTCAAGCAGCGTGTTCGTGTCGACTCAGCGCGGGAGTACAACCACGGAGCTCGTGCAGGGGTCAACGTTCACGCAGAACTTGATCCAGTCGTATGCGAAGCTTGCAAAAATGCCGTCTGTCCTCGGTCCGGTCATCACGAAGCTGAATCTGCAAACCACGCCGGAGCGGTTGGCCGATGCGGTTTCCGCGGATACTCCGCTGAATACGGTCTTGATCGAGATCGCGGTGACCGATGAATCGCCTACCCAGGCTGCCCTCATTGCAAATGCGGTGTCCTCTTCGCTAGCAACCACTGCGCAGGCACTGTCTCCTAAAGCTGACAATGGAACTCCTGCTATCACGATGCAGCAGGTCGAGCAGGCCCAGGCGCCCAACAACCCGTTTGCCCCTGATAAGCGATTCATGGCTTTAACCGGTTTTGCCCTGGGCCTGGCCGTGGCATCGGCTTATGCCCTGGGCCGACAGGTTATCGACACGCGGCTACGAACAGAGCAGGACGTTCAGCGAGCTACTGAGATTCCGCTCCTGGGGACCATTCCCGGTCTGCGCAGAAAGGGCGGGGCCGAGGTGGCCGACTTCCGGACGCAAAAGACCGGTGTGACCGCCGAGTCGTTCCGGAAACTCGCCGCTAATTTAGAGTTTCTTGATCCAGATGCGCGTGTCCGGTCCGTGGTTGTCACGTCAGCAGTTGCCGGGGAGGGAAAAAGTTCTACGGCAATCAACCTGGCCTTAGCCCTGGCAGAACGATCTGACCGGGTAATCCTGGTCGATGCGGATTTGCGCCGGCCCCGGATAGCTGAGTACTGCGGCATCGATGGAACGCTCGGACTCACCACCGTTCTTACCGGCAGGGCCAAACTAGGGGACGTCATCGAACCTTGGGGTCCCATCCGGGTCCTCCCGTCCGGTGCGGTACCCCCGAATCCGAACCAACTTGTAACTTCAGCCATGATGGCGGCCACGGTGGAAGCCCTGGTCCAGCAATTCGACATTGTCATTTTTGATTCCGCGCCACTCTTGCCCGTGGCCGACTCGCTCGCCCTATCCCGGCTGACCGACGGGGCGCTTCTCGTGGCGCGGGCCAATTCCACCCGCCG
The DNA here is from genome assembly GCF_056394385.1 of Arthrobacter sp. 10N44_2. Lineage (NCBI taxonomy): Bacteria > Bacillati > Actinomycetota > Actinomycetes > Micrococcales > Micrococcaceae > Arthrobacter > Arthrobacter sp. 10N44_2. Next base: position 65,070 of record NZ_JBFTHT010000006.1, read on the forward strand.
GGGCCAGTTGAAGGCGGCCGCGGACGCGGTCGAAAACGTCAAGGGTCGGGTCCTCGGCGTCATCCTGAACCGGATCAAACTCGGGCGGGACATCCCGAGGAGCTATGGCGACGCTGCCCTGCCGGCGGCAAAACATGCCATGGCGCCCGAGCACGAGTGGGAGCTGGGCGGAAGAGCCGATGACCTCTCCATCGATGGCGACGCCCTGAGGAAACTTGTGTGAGCCAGAGTGCGTTGCGACGGCCGGATCGACCACTAGCTAGCATTGACGCCGCACAGTGGCAGCACGCGACTGTCTGGGTGGCGTTTATCGTCCTGGTCCTTCTGGGCGCCCGCCTGCAATTGAGCCACACAATCACCGTAGGTTATGTGGCTGCGCTGGTCATCGCGCCCCTTTGGCTGGGGGCTCTCGGAAAGTTCCGAGGAGCGGCCAGCCTTTTTGTGCTGGGAATAGCCTGTTGCCTATCCGGTTTCTGGCTGTTGGCACTCAATGCCCCTGATCACCAGGTGGATTCGAGCACTGCCATAAATAACGTGACACTGCTCGTGGGTCTTCTGCTCACCGTTGGCACGGTCCTATGGGCAAAGCAAGTAATGCCCGAATGGTTGATCGGGTTAAGTTACGGGCTCGGTATGCTCTTGGGCGTATCGCGGTCGGGAGCCGCAGCGGAGAACGCCTGGAAATTCGGATACTCCGTTCCCGTCATTGTCATCAGCTTATCCATTGCGTATGGCGTTGGCCGCTGGGGCAGGCGCCGGCAAGGATTAGTGGAGGCCCTCACACTGACGTTGTTGGCTGTCCTGTGCCAGCTAAACGACTCGCGATCTATGTTTGGAATGCTGGGAATGGTCATGATTCTCGTACTCTGGCAGCTGGTGCCTCGAGGCAAGAGCGGGCGAAGGTCAGTGATAAAGACCATGCTCGCGCTCGCGTGCATGGCGGTGGCAGTGTACGACGTCCTTACAAGTCTGCTCGTGGAGGGTTACCTCGGCGCTGCTGCACAAGACCGCTCCGTGACACAAATCAACATGACAGGATCCCTCATCCTGGGAGGCCGGCCGGAAATGGCCGCAACGCTGGGACTGTTCGCCCACAACCCGCTGGGATTTGGCCTCGGTATCATTCCCTCGCCGACGGACGTCACCGTAGCGAAAACGGGCATGGCCTCCATCAACTATGAACCCAACAACGGTTACGTAGAAAAATACATGTTCGGGTCACAATTCGAGGTCCACTCCGTGGTGGGGGACCTGTGGGCACTGTTTGGCATTCCTGCACTCGCGCTAGCGTCGTTTATAGCCGTTTGGGCGCTTCGCGCCATAGTCGTTGGAATCACGCACGGACGGGGAAGCGCGTTGCCTCTTTTCCTGGCTGTCATCACGCTGTGGAATATCTTTTTCAGTCCCCTGCTGACTTCCGTCGCCACGATGGGACTGGGCCTGGGACTAATGCTGCCAAAGAAGAACCAACAGCGCGAGACGAGTGCTGCTGGGCCACTACGAGATGCCAATTAAAGGACGACCGAGACGGATGGCTATGAATGTAATTCACCAACTCTCCTTCAACTCGCTGACGGCAAGTTCCAACTACGTTGCACGGCAGCCGTCTGACCCAGTCCGTAAGGTCCGGTCCCATGGGTAGGACTGGCAGACAATCACCAGAACATGTATCGAGGAGGACCTTCCTCATCGCATCGTCGTCCGGCCTGGTGCTCGCATCCTGTTCAGCGAATGATGCCGTGCCCGAGCGATCGCCGATCTATACGGTGGACAGCCTTACCGGAACGACACCGTTCTATATCGCCCACAGGGGCTCCGGAGACAACTGGACCGAACACACGAAAGTCGCCTACGACTCCTCTAGGGCCGCGGGGGCGCGGGCTATAGAGGTCTCGGTCCACTCAACGTCCGACGGCGTCCTGGTCTGTCATCATGACGCTAATCTTTCGCGCCTAACAGGCGTCGACAAGGACATCGAGAACATGACGTACGCGGAACTCGCAGAGTTCCGCGTCGACGCGCGGCAATGGCTGGGGCCGTCAACGGCCCCCCAGCCGATACCCAAATTGTCGGACGTCCTGGACGCTTGCGCCGCCACACACGTTGTCTTCCTGGAGGACAAGCAGGGCACCAACACCAAAGTGCTCCTGGACCTCATGGATACCTATCCGGACTCGACCGGCCATTTCGTCTGGAAGCAGGACGCGGGCGTCAAAACGTTCGAAGACGCACGGGCCCGCGGCTATAAAACCTGGGGCTACTTTGTGGACGGAGCGGACAAGAAATTTGAAAAGTACGCCGCCCGTCATGACTTCGTAGGCATTTATCATCTGGCGGCTGACGCGGATATACAGCGGCTCGTCGGTTTCGGACGGCCCACGATCTGTTGGGAGGTTCATACACGTTCGAGAAGGGACAGCCTTCTTGAGCTGGGAGTCCGGGGCATGATGTGTCCCAACATTCCCTACGTGATGACCGACGTTCCGGCGGCCACCGCTGACACTTTCGCCACGGGGCTCCGCGCCGCAGGGGACCTTCCGTCGACCCTCGGTTGGGCCTTCCAGCCCCTTATTTCACCCCGGGAAGCAACCGTCACACTTGCCGACGACGTGGACCAAAGCTATTCACTTGGGTCCATGTGCCCCATCGCCGGCGATGAATATTCCATCGAATTTCAGTTGTGCTGGCCCACGAGGGTGCCTTCTTCGGTGCAGGCCGGACTAGCATTCGGCCTCACCAGCGACAGCCCGTATCAACCGCTCGAACCTGGTCCAGCCGGTTACCATCTCTTGTTGGATGACAAAGGCGAGCTTCGGCTTTACGCCAGGCGCGAGTCCGGCGCCTCCGAAAGTTTGGGCGTGTTGAGGACAGCTCCTCCGGTGCCCGGATCATGGATCAGTTTGAGGATCTCAGTGGAGAGCTCCCGCATAACGTTTTCCCGGCCCGACGCCGAAGAGGCGAAGGTATCGGTAACAACCGCGGAACACCGCGGCGGCTACTTCACCCTCTGTAAGGCCTATAAGGGAAAAGTCCCCATATCCTTCCGCGGGATCAAAGTCGACAGTGCATAGTTCTGGGCCCAGTCACGTCGGCTGCCAAATGGCCAACTATGTTCCAGCCTGGCTTCCTTCCCAAGGGCCGTGATGGCAGGCTGCCACGGATGCGCACGGCGGGAGAGCCTGTGGAAATTTACCGACAGAAAAATCCCGCACGCAAAACCCCACGGAGCCGGCAGATGCACTAGGGTCGGAGCAATGCCGTGTTTCCGCTCCTGGTGTTTGTTTGTGAGGACGAAGAGGTAACGAATGCGACTCATCGGATTTTCGAGGCTCGGCTCGCCGAAAGACCAAGATAAATCGGCCGCCCAGCGGACGGACTTGCCGCAGGCCAAACCGGGTAAGTTCCAGGGTATTCAGGCCCTTCGCTTCATCGCCGCACTACTGGTAGTGGTCACACACTCGACCTTTTATGCTCACGAAAGACTGTCGTCATCGGTCCCCGTCTGGAATGACGGCGTGGTTGGCGTCCGGGTGTTTTTCGTGATCAGCGGTTTTGTCATGGTTGCCTCGACGACTTCTCTCGCCGGTACTCGGGACGGCTGGAAGTACTTTTCAATGCGGAGAATAATCCGCATTGTTCCGATGTACTGGATGGCCACCACGGTCAAATTACTAACGATGTTGGTACTGCCTGCGGCGGTTCTTCATTCAGCGCTTGATCCCGGCAAGGTTGTCCTTTCATACTTGTTCCTGCCCTCACGTAACGCGGACGGAGCCGTGGAACCACTCTTGGGTGTTGGCTGGACTTTGGTGTTCGAGATGTTCTTTTACGCAGTCTTTGCCGTTGCGCTGCTCGTCAGGGCGAACGTCATCTACCTGGCTGGGGGCGTGCTAGTCCTTGTGGCTTGCGGATCTCTGTTCCGCGGAGCCAACTGGCCTGCCTGGGCCGTCTACTTTGATCCGATCGTTCTCTATTTCCTTGTGGGCATGCTCATTGCGAAGTTGACTCTCAACCCCCGAACGCGCCGCCGCTTGGCGCCGGCGGTCCTTGCGGTACTTGCACTCGGGATTTTATACATGGTGATCCACCCCGATATAGATGGTTCGTTGAACAATCGTGTCTTCGAAATGCTCGCGGTAAGCGCAATCGTCTTGGCGGTAGCCTGGCTTGAGCCGCTCATTGGACGAGGGGTCCCAAAGTTCGCGACGTTTCTGGGAGCCGCGTCCTACTCCCTGTACCTGTTTCATCCGTTAATTGCGCCAGCAATACCCGAAGTGCTGGTTCGGCTGGGAGTCACGAACGGCGTCGTTTCTGTCCTGCTGTCGATCGCGGCGGCACTGGTTGCAACCACGCTAATTTATCGGTTTGTGGAACTGCCAGTGACGGCCTGGCTGCAGACTCGTGTTCCATATGTCAACCGACAGCCCAAAGCGGCTGGTTCGCTCGAAACAGCGGACTCTGGAAAGTAATAGGCAGCCGAAAAATAGTTGGCCGACTCTTCGCATTACCGTCGGTTCGATATGCCCCGAGGCAAACCCTGCGGGTCTGTTGCGCCCTGATGGAGCATGCATTGCTCAAGGCAGATGCAAGTACAAATGCGAGTAGGACCGACGAAACGGCGAGAAAGTCGAGTACCGCATACTCGGGGACCCGAAGGGGGCTCAGCTTACCGTTCAACCCAGCACACAAGTGGTGTGCTGGGTTGAGCGGAATGTATCGCTGAAGTGCCGGCCCAGCACATCACCAGCGATGCCGTTCGAAGCAAATTCATGAGGGGGCAGCATGAGCGTTGAAAACAGCGGTCCATCAACGGAGTGTGCACCGTCGCCGCCCCAGCCGCCCGATGCCAGCCATGGCCATCACAGCGGGCCTCCGCAGCCGATGACGGGTAAGAAGTGGCTCGCTGTTCGGAACCGGCGCACGGATAAGCGTGCCGCGAGCGCAACGAAGAGGCGATTAACGCTCCGTGTCGCCACGTTTTGGCATCTCGTCACGGTGTCGGTTACGAGCGCTGCCCTTGTCTTCGCCGGATCGGTGGCCTGGAGTCCGGCGATGGCCCAACTGCTGCCCGGGAGAACGGAGGCTGCCGAAGCCGCCGTCGTCCCCGCCGTTCCGGGGGAACTTCGCGTCACAGCGGCGGGCGATTATTCCACTTCAGCCGCCGCTGCCGGTGTCCTCTCCCGAGTCGGACAGCTCAAACCGGACCTGCACCTGGCCCTGGGTGACCTTTCCTACGGTGCCACCGGAGCAGAGCAGTCCTGGTGCGATTTCGTCACAGCCCGCACAGGCGCGGGCTTCCCGTTCGCGCTGGTGTCGGGCAACCACGAAAGCAACGGACAGAACGGAAACATTAATGATTTTTCTGCTTGCTTGCCCAACCAGCTTCCCGGGGCGGTAGGGACCTACGGCCGGCAATACTACGTCGATGTCCCACAGCAGAATCCATTGGCACGATTTGTATTTATCACTCCGGGAATTCCTTTTACGGGCGGAACCCCTGACTACTCCGTCGGCAGCCCTCGTTATAACTGGACAGCAGCAGCAATCGACGGAGCCCGGTCCGCGTCCATACCCTGGGTCGTGGTGGCTATGCACACACCTTGCATCTCGATCGGTATATACGACTGCGTTGCAGGCACCGACATTACTAACCTGCTTCTCAGCAAGAAAGTGGACGTCGTCCTGAACGGCCATGAACATCACTATCAGCGCAGCAAGCAGCTTTCAGTAGCAGCCGGATGCGCGGGGCTCCAGCCTGGCGTCTACAACCCATCCTGCGTGCGTGACGGGGACAATTCCCTGGCCAAGGGAGCCGGCTCCGTATTCGCAACTGTCGGGACGGGCGGCGTAGGCCTGCGCGACGTCAATACCGCCGATCCGGAAACACCGTACTTCGCCGCCTATTCGGGGCTCAACCTGAACCCAAGTCACGGCCTGCTGGACATGAAGTTCACCGCCACCACCTTGGAGGCCGGATTTGTCGCCACGGACGGGGCGTTCACGGATGCCTTCATCGTCGCTTCGGCGGGGGGCAATGTGCTTCCAGCCGCGTCCTTCACCTCGTCCTGCTCTAGTCTCACCTGTGCATTCGACGCGTCGGCGTCCACAGATCCGGACGGCATCATAGCAAGCTATGCCTGGGACTTCGGTGACGGCATCGGCGGCAGCGGCCCTTCGCCGTCGCACTCCTACGCCGCCCCCGGCAGCTACGACGTCACCCTGACTGTCACTGACAACGGCGGAGCCACAAACGCGACAACGCGAACCGTCACAACAACAGCTGGCACAGCACCGTTTGCCCAGGACACGTTCAACAGGACGGTCAGTAATGGTCTCGGCACCGCGGAAACGGGTGGCCCATGGTCCGTGACGGGCAGCACGAGCGATTATTCCGTGGCCAGCGGGACAGGACGCCTGCGCATCGCCTCTCCAGGCGCCGTCAAGTACGCCTATCTGGGTTCTGTCAGTTCCTCGGCCACCGACCTCTACCTTGAGCTTGCGACCGACAAACCCGCCACCGGTTCCGGTCTGTATTTCTCGGCAGTCGGACGACGGGTTGCGGGATCCGGAGAATACCGGGCCAAGGCCCAGGTGACATCCACGGGAGCTGTGAACCTGTCATTGATCAGGACATCGGCCAGCGGTGCCGAAACCACGATCCAGAGTGGACTCACGATCGGTGGCCTGAACTATGCCGTCGGCGATCGATTGGCAATGCGCCTGCAGGTCACGGGCACGGGGACCACCACGATCCGCGCCAAAGTCTGGGAAGTGGGGACGGCCGAACCGGTAAGCTGGCAGCGCTCCGTGACTGACACGACGGCGGCTCTGCAGGCGGCGGGCGGCGTCGGGTTATTCACGTATCTTTCCAGCAGTGCTAACAATGCGCCGATCACTGTGCTGCTGGACAATGTGACGGCGGCGGTCCCGTAGCCGGTTCACGAGCCCTGGGCGCTGTTATCCGACCGGCGCCCAGGGTGTAATACAGGCCTCCGGCCAGGCGGACCGTAGTGAGTGCGGTACTTTTGAACCTGTGCTGATCTCTGACCGCGACATTCGAACCGAAATTGACTCCCAGCGGATTGTCCTCGAACCCTTCGACCCTGACATGGTCCAGCCGTCCTCGGTGGACGTCAGGATCGACAAGTTCTTCCGGCTGTTCGACAACCACAAATACGCCCACATTGACCCGGCCGAGGAACAGCCCGAGCTGACCCGCCTGGTGGAAGTTGAGTCCGGCGAGCCGTTCATCCTGCACCCGGGGGAGTTCGTCCTTGGCTCCACGTACGAGACCGTGACGCTGCCGGATGACATCGCGGCCCGCCTCGAGGGCAAGTCCTCGCTCGGCCGGCTCGGCCTGCTGACGCACTCGACGGCGGGTTTCATCGATCCCGGATTCTCCGGCCACGTCACGCTGGAACTGTCCAACATGGCCACGCTGCCCATCAAGCTCTGGCCCGGTATGAAGATCGGCCAGCTGTGCTTCTTCCGGCTGTCCTCGGCCGCGGAGCACCCGTACGGTTCGGGGGAATACGGCAACCGCTACCAGGGCCAGCGCGGGCCCACGGCCAGCCGCAGCCACCTGAATTTCCACCTCACCAACATCTAGGCGGGACGGCTGCCAGGCCGGACGGCCGCGCCAGCCAAGCCAGCCTCCTGGCCAGGCACCCAGTGCGCTGAGTCGCAGGGCGGCAGCGTTACGCCGGGCCCGAGGTCCGGAACGCGGGCCGCCGTGCCGGACGGCGCAGGAGCCGGACCAGCGGCTCCACAAAGCGGGCGGCCAGCGGCCCCACGATCGCCATGATCAGAACGTAGGCGGTGGCGAGGGCTGCCAGATCGGCGGGCACCACGCCGGAGGCAACGGCCAGGCCGGCGATGACAATCGAGAACTCGCCGCGTGCGATCAGGGCCGCGCCCGCGCGGTAGCGGCCGGGAATGCCAATCCCGGCCCGCTTGGCCGCCCAGTACCCGGTGACCACCTTGGTGGCTGCCGTCGCCACGGCAAGCAAAAGCGCCCAGCCCAGGACCGGGGGGATGGACCGGGGGTCCGTGTTGAGGCCAAAAACCACAAAGAAGATGGCCGCGAAGAGGTCCCGGAGCGGCTCCAGGATGCGCGTGGCGCTGTGGGCCGTGGCGCCGGAAATCGCGATGCCGAGCATGAACGCGCCCACGGCAGCGGAAACCTGCATGGCGGCCGCGAGCCCCGCGACGAGAAGTGCCAAGCCGAGCAGGTTGAGCAGGAAGACTTCGGAGTTTTCGCTGTGCACGGCCTTGGACACGTGGTGTCCGTGCCGCAGGGCCACCACCAGGACCAGGCTGACGACGGCAAGGGAGATCCCCACCGTCTGCAGCCCCAGCAGGATGCTGACGCCGGCCAGCGTGGCGGTCAGGACCGGCAGGTACACGGCCATGGCGAGGTCCTCGAACACCAGGATGGACAGCACCACCGGAGTTTCCCGGTTGCCGATCCGGCCAAGATCCGTGATGACCTTTGCGGCGATCCCGGACGATGAAATGTAGGTGACGCCGCCCATCACCATGGCCCCCACGACGCCCCATCCCAGCATCACCGCGAGCCCGGCACCGGGCAGGAAATTGAGCAGCAGGTCCAGGACGCCGGCCTGCCAGGACCGCCGCAGGCCGGTGACGAGCTCGGACGCCGTATATTCCAGCCCAAGCATAAGCAGCAGGAGAATTACGCCGATCTCGCCGGAAAGGTGCGCGAACTCGTGCATGCCTTCGAGCTTGACCAGGCCCCCGGCCCCGAAGAACAGCCCGCCCACCAGATAGAGCGGGATGGGGGACATGCCGATCCGCCCGGCCAACCTGGCCAGCAGGCCGAGGCAGAAGACGACGGCCCCCAGCTCGATCAGGGTCAGCGCGAGCGGATCCATCCGGCTTATCCGTTGCGCAGGATGCCGGCCGCCGTGTCCAGGCCTTCTTGCGTACCCACCGCAACGAGGAGGTCACCGGGGTGGAGGACGACGTCGGGTCCCGGGGAGGGCACGACCTCGCCTTCGCGCATGATAGCCACGATCGAGACCCCGCTCCGGGTCCGGATGCACGCCTTCCCCATCGGCTGGTTCTGGAAGGGTGACTCAGCGCTGATCGAAAACTGGCGCGTGACAATACCCGGGATTTCCCGGTGGGCTTCCGAGAGCTGCATGGCGATGCGCTGGCCGCCCAGGAGGTTGCCCAGGGCGGCGGCCTCATCCGCAGTCAGCGGGACAGAGGCCTGGCAGGTGTCAGGATCGTCCCAGGTCGAGACGATGAGTTCCGTCTGGCCCTCGCGGTATTCGACAACGCCGATCCGGCGTCCGGAGGCAGTCATGAAGTCCTTGCGCCGGCCGAGGCCGGGGAGGTCCGTCTCATCCACGTTCATACCCTCAGCCTAGTGCGCGAACCGTTGATTCGGCCGCCTCAGGACTCGGGGACCACCGCGATTTCGGTCTGATCGGGGGCCTTGACCGGCAGGAGCACGAGCAGGCCCACGAGCAGCACCACCATGATGCCGAGGATGCCCCAGCGCTGGGCCTCGCCCTCCGCTACGAAGGGTGCGGCGACGGCGATGCACAGCGTGAAGAGCGCGGGGGCGAGGAAGCTTACGGCCCGGCCCGTGGTGGCGTAGAGGCCGAAGAGCTCGCCGGATTCGCCGTGCGGGGCGAGCCTGGCGAGGTAGGCGCGGGAGGACGACTGGGCCGGCCCCACGAAGAGGCACAGCAGCAGGCCGAAGACCCAGAACGTGGTGGTCCCGGCCCAGGCCATGCCAAAGAACATGTAACTGCCGTTGCCGAGGACCAGGATCGCGGTACCCGCGACCAGCAGGCCGGCCAGAGACGCGATAATCACGGTCTTCGGCCCGATCCTGTCATCCAGGAAGCCGCCGAGGATGGCGCCGGCGGCCGCCACGACATTTCCGAAGATCGCGAAGAAGATGACGTCCTTGAGCTCGAAGCCAAAGGTGCCGGCCGCGATCACCCCGCCGAAGGTGAAGACAGCTGCCAGCCCGTCCCGGAAGATGGCGCTCGCGAGGAGGAAGTAGATAGTGTGCGGGCTGGTCCGGTAGATCGCCTTGATGCGCCGTACGAGCAGGCCGTAGGAGGCGAGGAACCCCAGTCCTGCGCCCCGGTCCGAGCGCGGCAGCTCCGGGACCGCGAACAGCACGGGCAGTGCAAAGACGAGGAACCACAGGGCCGAAAACACCGCCACCAGCCGGATGTTCAGGCTGTCCGCGGTGGAGGCGCCAAACCAGTTCACGCTGGGCTGGACGAAAAGCTGGAGCACAACCAGCAGCGCGACGATGCCGCCGAGATACCCCATTCCCCAGCCGAAGCCGCTCACTTTGCCGATGTTCCGCGGGGTGGAGATCTGGGTGAGCATGGCGTTGTAGTTGACCCCGGCAAACTCGAAGAAGACGTTGCCCAGCGCTATGAGCGTGACGCCCAGGATCAGGAAGTCCGGCCGCGGGAAGACAAAGAAGCACAACCCGGTCAGGACGACGACGGCGGCCGTGTTGACCCCTAGCCACAGCTTCCGCCGGCCGCCCGTGTCCGAGCGCTGCCCGGTGACCGGGGCCAGGAGGGCAACGGCCACGCCGGCGACGGCCAGCGCGGCGCCCAGGACTGCCGAGGCCTGGTCCTCCCCGCCGAATGCCTTGGAGGTCAGGTAGACGGTGAAAACGAACGTTGTCATGACGGCATTGAAGGCTGACGAACCCCAGTCCCACGAGGCCCACGCGAGGATCCGGCCACGGTGCGGGACGGGACTTCCCGATTCCAGTTCCGAGGGGCGCATGGCCTCTGGGGCGGCGGCAGTGTTCATAGCCAGAATCGTAGCCGCCCCGGGCGTCCTCCGAGGGGGAGCGGCAGGGGGTTTTGCCAGGCAGGGTTTAGCCCCGGCTTCACATTTGCGTCGAATTGTTCAGTGACCGGTGTCCCGGCCAAAAGAATTTGTACACGCTTGGTAAACTGACGGCACCGAACCTAACAAATGACCCGCCTGCTCCAACTTGCTGACAATCGACTTTCTGACGTTGCGGAGATACCAGTGATCACAGTCCTTGCCGTGCACTTTGCGGTGGCTGCTGTGGCCCCGCTGCTGTTCCGAAAGTTTGGCAGGAATTCGTTCTTCGCCCTGGCCGCGGTCCCCGCGGCCTCCTTTATCTGGCTGCTGCTGCAGCACGACGCAGTCTATTCAGGCACAGTCTATTCAGGTTCTGACGGGGCGATTACCGAAGTCATCCCCTGGATTCCCGGGCTGCAGCTCGAACTCGCGTTCCGGATGGACGCCCTGGCCTGGGTCATGTCCCTGCTGGTGCTGGGGGTGGGCGCGCTGGTGCTGGTCTATTGCGCCCGCTACTTCAAGGACAAGGACGACTACCTCGGCGGTTTCGGCGCCCAGCTCCTGGCCTTCGCCGGGGCGATGTTCGGCCTCGTTACCGCTGATGACCTTCTGCTGCTGTTCATCTTCTGGGAACTGACCACAGTGCTGTCCTACCTGCTGATCGGCTACGCCCGCACCCGGCTGTCCGCGCGGCGCTCGGCGTTGCAGGCACTCGTGGTGACCACCGCCGGCGGCCTGGCCATGCTCGTGGGGCTCATCATGCTCGGTTCGACGGCCGGAACCTACCGGATCCAGGCCATCATGGACCTGGCTCCCACCCTGGTCGCCGGCCCCGCAGGCGGGGTCGTGAACGCCGCCGTCGTCCTCATCCTGATCGGTGCGATCACCAAATCCGCCCTGGTGCCGTTCCACTTCTGGCTCCCCGGCGCAATGGCTGCCCCCACTCCCGTGAGCGCCTACCTGCACGCCGCGGCCATGGTGAAGGCCGGGATCTACCTTGTGGCCCGGCTGGCCCCCGGATTCGCGGACACCGCGGCCTGGCTGCCGATCGTGCTCGGCCTGGGCCTGGCCACCATGCTGGTGGGCGGCTACCGGGCCCTCCGGCAGACAGATATCAAGCTCATCCTCGCCTACGGCACCGTGAGCCAGCTGGGCTTCATGACCATGGTGGTGGGCCTCGGCACTCCCGACGCGGCACTCGCCGGAATAGCCCTGCTCCTGGCGCACGGGCTGTTCAAGGCCACGCTCTTCCTGGTGGTGGGCATCATCGACCACCAGTCCGGGACCCGGGACATCCGCGAGCTCTCCGGCGTCTACGGATCGGCCAGGGCACTGGCGGTCGTCGCGGCGATCGGCGCGGCCTCGATGGCGGGCGTGCCCCCGCTGGCCGGATTCGTCGCCAAGGAATCGGTGTTCGAGGCCTTCCTCCAGTACAAGTCGGAGACCGGGACCGGACCCTGGCTCTTGGCCGGTGTGGTCCTGGGCTCCATCCTGACCTTCGCCTACAGCGCCAGGTTCATGTGGGGAGCCTTCGCCCTCAAGCCCGGCGTGGAGCCCACGGCCTTCAAGCCGGTCAAACCGGCGTTCCTCGCCGCACCGGCGATCCTGAGCCTCCTCACAATCCTTTACGGGCTGTGGCCTGCCACCGTTGACGCCTGGATCCAGCCCTACGCGGAGCTTTTTGTGCACGGCTCCGAGGCCCCGCCCGGGCACCTGGCGCTGTGGCACGGCATCACCCCGGCCCTGGGCCTGACCGCAGTGACGTTCGTCCTGGGCCTGGCGATGTTCTACGGCCGCAACGCCGTGGCCCGGCTGCAGGCGCTGGTGCCGGGCTGGATCGACAGCGACCGTGCCTACCAGCTGACGATCGGCGCCCTGGACGACACCGCGGTATGGATCACCGGCCGGACCCAGCGAGGTTCGCTCTTCTTCTACCTGTCCGTCATCCTGACCGTGGCGTTCGTCCTGCCGCTGACGGCGCTGCTGCTGGCCAACAAACCGCTGCCGCCCGGTCTCTATGTCATCGATCCCGGCTCGCCGCTGCAGTTGGTGGCCGGCGCCGGAATCGTGATCGGGGCGCTGGCCGCGGTGCGCGCCAACAAACGGTTCCTGGCCGTCCTGATGGTGTCCGTCACCGGCTACGGGATTGCCATGATGTTCGCCCTGCAGGGAGCCCCGGACCTCGCCCTGACCCAGATGCTGGTCGAAACCATGATCCTGGTGGCGTTCGTGCTGGCCATGCGGAGCCTTCCGCCGGGGCTGCGGGACCGCACCGGCGGCAAGTACAGGGTCATCCGCGTGGTGATCGGCCTGGCATTCGGCGTCACCATGATTTTCGTGGCCATCCACGCCCTCGGCGCCCGGGTGGCGCCGCCGGTCTCCCTGCAGTTCCCGCAACTGGCCTATGAGGGCGGCGGCGGACTCAACGTCGTCAACGTGACCCTTGTGGACATCCGGGCCTGGGACACCTTTGGCGAGATCTCGGTCCTGGCCCTGGCCGCCACCGGCGTCGCAAGCCTCATCTTCGTCCGCGGCCGCGGTGACCGCATCCGGACATCCGCGAGCGTCGCGGAAGGGACCGTGGGCCGGCGGACCGGGGCCAGGGGCAGCACCAGGGAAGACGCCGCCCTGGCGATGAACCGGCGGTTCGCTGCCGCCACTCGCGACGCCTGGCTGGTGGCCGGCCGGACCCTGGCACCCGAACGCCGCTCGATCATTTTCGAGGTGGTCACCCGCCTCATCTTCCACTCGATGATCGTGTTCTCCATCTATCTGCTCCTCGCCGGCCATAACCTGCCCGGCGGCGGCTTCGCCGGCGGCCTCACCGCCGGCCTCGCCCTGACCATCCGCTACCTGGCCGGCGGCCGCTTCGAACTGCGCGAAGCGACACCAGTCGGCGCCGGCACCCTGCTGGGGATCGGTCTGGCCACGGCGGCCGCCGCCGGAATGACGCCGCTGCTGCTGGGCGGCGAAGTGTTCCAGAGCGCCATCGTGGAGCTGTGGCTGCCCGTCTTCGGCGACATCAAGTTCGTCACCTCGACCATCTTCGACATCGGTGTCTACGTCGTAGTCGTCGGACTGGCCCTGGACGTGCTGCGCAGCCTCGGCGCGGAGATCGACGAGCACTTCGAAGAACAACCCGAGACGTCCGAAGAGGGACCCGCCGAAGACCAGGACACCGGAGGATTCCCGGGCGGGGTCCCCGCCGAGTCCGCCGACGCGGAAACCACTGCCAAGGGGAGAACATGAGCGTCAACCTGACCCTGCTGACGGTCATGGGCGCCCTCTACGCCTGTGGCATCTACCTGCTCCTCGAACGCAGCCTCACCCGGGTCCTGCTGGGCCTCATGCTGCTGGCCAACGCCACGAACCTGCTGATCCTCGCCACCGGCGGCTACGCCGGGCTGGCGCCGCTCTTCGACAAGGACACCCCGGCGGGGGACTACAACGACCCCCTGCCGCAGGCCCTGATCCTGACCTCGATCGTGATCTCCTTCGCCGTCACGGCGTTCATGCTGGGCATCATCTACCGCACCTGGGTCCTGGCCCGCCAGGATGAAATCCAGGACGACGCCGAGGACCGCCGCGTCGCGGAAACGCCAAGCTTCGATGCCGAGGACGACTCCGTGATCCCGGTCGAGACTTCGGAGTTCCCGCTGGCCACGGTCATGTCCGGTGACCGCCCCGTGCGGGCCGACAAGGCCGCCTCTGAAGAACAGCCCGGTTCCCTCAACGTTGACCCTAGCCCGGAAGGAGGCGGAGAGTGAACATCACCAGCCTTGCCCCGCTCGCCGTCGTACTCCCCATCCTGGGCGCCGCCCTGACCTTTCTGCTCATCCATCACCCCAGGGTCCAGCGCGCGGTCAGCATCGCCGTGCTGACGCTGACACTGCTGCTGGAATGCTGGCTGCTGGCCTCCGTCTGGGATGGCGGCACGGCCGCGGTGAACATCGGCGGCTGGCTGCCGCCGTGGGGCGTCGTGCTGGTGGTGGACCAGTTCTCCTCCCTCATGCTCGTGGTGTCCTCGGCCGTGAGCCTTGCGGTGCTGATCTACGCAACGGGACAGGGCATGGCCGACGGCGACCGCGACGCGCCGGTCTCGATCTTCCACCCGACCTACCTGATCCTCGTGGCCGGGGTGTCCAACGCCTTCCTCACCGGAGACCTCTTCAACCTCTACGTGGGCTTCGAGATCCTGCTGACGGCCAGCTACGTGCTCATCACACTCGGCGGGACAGGCCCGCGCATCCGGGCCGGCGTGACCTACGTGGTGGTCTCCGTCGTGTCCTCGGTGCTGTTCCTGATCGCGATCGCCATGATCTACGGCGCCACCGGAACCATCAACATGGCGGACCTCGCCATCAAGCTCGGCGACCTCGACCAGGGCACCCGGACGCTGCTGCACGTCATGCTGCTGGTGGCCTTCGGCATCAAGGCCGCCGTCTTCCCGCTGTCCTTCTGGCTCCCTGACTCCTACCCCACCGCCCCGGCCCCGGTCACCGCGGTGTTTGCCGGGCTGCTGACCAAGGTGGGCGTCTATGCGATGGTCCGCACGGAAACGCTGCTATTCCCGGGGGATGCGCTCAACGCCCCGCTCATGGTCGCGGCGCTGCTGACCATGGTGGTGGGCATCCTCGGCGCCCTGGCCCAAAGTGACATCAAGAGGCTCCTGTCCTTCACCCTGGTCAGCCATATTGGCTACATGGTGTTCGGCCTGGCCATGTCCACCGTGGCCGGTCTGGGCGCCGCGGTGTTCTACGTGGCCCACCACATCACTGTCCAGACCAGCCTGTTCCTGGTGACCGGCCTGATTGAACGCCGCGGCGGCAGCTCGTCCATGGACCGCGTGGCAGGACTGGCCAAGCTCTCCCCGGTATTGGGGGTCCTGTTCTTCATTCCCGCCATGAACCTCGCCGGAATCCCGCCGTTCTCGGGTTTCCTGGGCAAGCTGGGGCTGCTTCAGGCAGGCGTGGAACTGGGGACGCCGCTGGCCTACGCCCTGGTGATCGGCGGCGTGCTGACGAGCCTGCTGACCCTGCTGGCGATCGCGAGGGTCTGGAACCGGGCGTTCTGGCGCAAGCCCGGGGACGCCGAACACCCCGATCCGGTGCTCCTGGCAGCGCCGGCCGACTCCGCCACGGGTGACCGGGCCGGCAAGACGAATGTGACCCTGCTGCCCCGCACCATGGTGGGCTCCACCCTGGGCCTGGTGGTCTTTGGCGTGGCCCTGACGGTCTTTGCCGGGCCGCTGTTCAGGGTGGCCGACCAGTCCGCCCAGGAGATGCTGGACCGGACCTCCTACATCCAGGCCGTGCTCGGCCCGGACGCGCCCGTGCCGCCGGTGCCCCCGTCGCTCCACCCGGTGCAGGTCCGGGAGGGCGGCGGAAAATGAACCGGAAAAGGATCTCGCTGCGCCAGGAACTGCCGCTGCTGGTCTGGCTCGTCTTTGTCTGGGGCGCGCTCTGGCAGAACTTCAGCCCGGGCAATCTCCTCTTCGGCGCCCTCATCGCGGTGCTCGTGGCGCGCATTTTCTATCTGCCCCCGGTGGAACTCGGCGGCCGCTTCAACGTGCTCCGCGCCGTGCCGTTCGCCCTCATCTTCCTCGGAAAAGTCGTCGCGGCAAGCTTCCAGGTCCTGTACCTGGCCGTGGTCCGCGGCCCCAACGTGGTCAGCGCAGTCGTAGCCGTGCCGCTCCGAAGCCATTCGGACCTCCTGGTCACGGCCACCGGGCACGTGATCTCGCTGATTCCCGGGTCCCTCGTGGTGGAGGTGGACAGGTCGACGTCCACGCTCTACATCCACGGCATCAACGTCCGCAATGCCGAGGACGCGGCCAAGCTGCGCAAAGAGGTCCGGGACACCGAGGCCGGGCTGATCCGGATCATGGGGACCAAAGCCGAACTTTCCGCCCTGACACAGGAGACCCCCGCATGATGCAGACCGTCCTGACGGTGACCGCCGTCGTACTGTCCCTGGCCGCCGCGGGGGCGATCGTCCGGATCGCGCGGGGGCCCTCGCTGCTGGACCGGGTTCTGGCCGCCGACGTGCTGCTGGCCATCTTCGGCGCGGCCCTGTGCATCGACATGGCCGCCAACCGGCACCTGAACAACCTGATGCTGCTCGTTGCGATTTCCCTGATCGGATTCGTCGGCTCGGTCACCGTGGCCCGGTTCGTGGCCGACAGGCGGGAGGGCGTCCGTGAATCCTGACACAGTGATCGACGCCGTCTCCGCCGTGTTCATGGTGACCGGAGCCCTGATGTCCCTCGCGGCCGCCATCGGGCTGCTGCGATTCCCGGACCTCATGAGCAGGATGCACGCGGCCACCAAACCGCAGGTCCTCGGCCTGTTCCTGCTGCTGGCGGCCCTCGGCCTGCAGATGCGCACCTGGTCGGTGTGGCCCGTCCTGCTGGTGGCCTGGCTCTTCCAGCTGCTCACCGTCCCCGTGTCCGCCCACATGGTGGGTCGGGCCGGCTACCGGACCAAGCACCTGCACCCGGAGCTGCTGAGCTCCGACGAGCTCGAGGCGGTAGTCCAGAAGGCCGCCCAGCAGGCGGCCACGCACGGAGCGGACGACGACGACGACCGCTGAGCCCCGTCTGGCCAGGCGGACCCGGC
Source organism: Arthrobacter sp. 10N44_2 (assembly GCF_056394385.1). NCBI lineage: Bacteria > Bacillati > Actinomycetota > Actinomycetes > Micrococcales > Micrococcaceae > Arthrobacter > Arthrobacter sp. 10N44_2. Next base: position 82,529 of record NZ_JBFTHT010000006.1, read on the forward strand.
CGCACGTCGCCCCGTCCGGCCCGGCGGACCCGGCCGGGGCCTTCGACTGCCGCGGCGGGCGCCGCGGCCAGTCGCGTCAGGTCAGACGACGTCCTGGGTCTTGGCGAAGCGGGTGATCGCGCGCTGGGTGCCGCGGTTGGCGAGCACCTGGATGATGGCGCTGACCGAGGCGGAGATCAGGGCGAACGTCAGGGCCGAGCGCAGGGTGGTGGGAACGTCGTCCTCCTGGCCCTTGGGCGGCTTGTTGCCCGTGGACTTTTCCCACATGGTGTCCACCAGCTTGGTGCCGGCAAAGCCGGCCAGGAGGCTGACGCCGGTGCCGAGCAGCTTGATGAGGATGTTCATTCTTCGGTCTCCTTGGGACGGGAACGGTTTTCCCCTAGCCTAGCGTTCCGGGGTGAGGACCATCCGCAGGGCCTCGACCACGAGTTCGTGATCCGCCTTCTGGGGCAGGCCGGAGACGGTGACGACGGCGACGGCGCCCGTGCCGCGCACGTAAATGGGAAACGCCCCGCCGTGGGCGGCGAACTCCGACTGATCCCACCAGGCGTTGTCCTCGATCCTTCCGCCGGCAGCGCGGGCCCGGAGGCCCACCAGCAGGGACGGGACCTCGTACCGCATGGCGGTGCGCTTTTTGGCGTTGATCCAGCGCTCATTGTCCGGTGTGGCGCCGTCCAGCGCGGCGTGGAAGAGCACCTGCTCGCCTTTGGTGATGTCGACGGCAATGGGCAGCGAGCGTTGCCTGCCCAGCTCGACAAGGAGGAGCCCGAGGTCCAGGGCGTCATCCTTGCTGAACGACGCGAACTGGAGCGCCTCTATCTCGGCCAGCACGCGGCCAATGAGCGCCGCCAGGGAACCCCGCGGCTGCGGCTCATTGGAGTCGGGATCGTATTCCCCGGAGGGATCTTGGGTGACCGGTGTGTGCGACAAAATATTCCAGCTTTCCGGTGGGTGACGAGGCCGCCCGCTGGCGGGTCCGGGGGTCCGGCACGACGACTCTACCAAGAGGGATTTCCGGGCCGCCGGGACTGCCGCCGTCCGGTCCACGATTGTGACGGCACACCACTGAAATCCCGGCCGTCCGGGTGTAAACTGAGCCAGCCCACAAGGGCGAAAATAATTACGACAGGGGAGCGCCGCCGTCGGGCATCGCCGGAAAAATCCGGGGAAACCTTTGGTGGGCGCTGAGAGTGCGGACAGCCGCAGACCCTCGAACCTGATCCGGTTAGTACCGGCGCAAGGGAGTCGAGTTCTCAGGATGCGCGGAGGGCGGCGGAAGCCGAGACCGGCCGGCGCACCCTCCCCTCCTGTTCCTCAGGAGGACGACATGACAGATATTTCAGCACAGCATGGTTCCGCCAGCCGTTCATCCGCCCGGCGCAACTACAGCTGGCGCGTGGTGGACATTGTGGTGGCCGCGTTGATCGCCGTTGCCGGCGGCGTCATTTTCTGGGCCTGGTCCCAGGGCGCGAACCTGATCTCGACTCCGGTCAACGCGGTCTACCCGCCGTTGAGCGGACTCTACGCCGGCGGCTGGATGATCCCGGCGGTGCTGGGCATGCTCATCATCCGCAAGCCGGGCGCCGCGCTCTTCTGCGAAACCGTCGCGGCCACCGGCGAGCTCATCATGGGTTCGCAGTACGGCACCACGGTGCTGATCTCCGGCATCCTGCAGGGCCTCGGCGCCGAACTGGTCTTCGCGGCCTTCCTCTACAAGAAGTTCAACCTGCCCGTCTCCGTGCTGGCCGGCGCCGGCGCTGGCCTCTTCTGCGGCCTGAACGACTCCTTCCTGCCGTGGGGCTGGAACATCGCCTACGAAGCCGGCGACAAGCTCGCCTACATCGTCTTCACCACGATCTCCGGCGCAGTGATTGCCGGCGGACTGGCCTGGCTCGCCACCCGCGGCCTGGCGAAAACCGGAGTGCTGGGCTCCTTTGCCTCCCGCAAGGCCGCCACGGAGCCCGTCTTCTCCTGAGCCCCGTCGCTGAATCCTGCAGAGAATCATGAGATCTTCACCGGGCGTCCGGCCGGCCGCCGTCACGGCCCGCGGCTGGGGCTGGCGGCATGCCGGACGGACCAGGCCCGCCGTCAGCGGCCTTGACCTGGACATCCAGCCGGGGGAGCGCGTGCTCCTGCTGGGGCCCTCCGGCGCCGGCAAGTCGACGCTGCTCCACGCCCTGGCCGGCGTTCTGGGCGACGGCGCGGCCGGCGACTCCGGGGACCCCGGCGACTCCGGCGACTCCGGCGAAGCCGAAGATGCAGACGAGACCGGCAGCCTCCTGATCGACGGTGCCGCGCCACGGGCGCAGCGCGGCCGCGCCGGGCTGGTGCAGCAGGACCCGGAAACGCAGGTGGTGCTCTCCCGCCTCGGCGACGACGTCGCCTTCGGGGCGGAGAACCTCGCCGTCCCGGCGGCGGAGATCTGGCCGCGCGTGCGCGAGGCCCTCGACGACGTCGGGCTGGGACAGCTGCCGCTGGACCACCCGACGGCGGCCCTCTCCGGCGGCCAAAAGCAACGGCTCGCGCTCGCCGGGATCCTCGCGATGCGGCCAGGGCTGCTGCTGCTCGACGAGCCGACCGCCAACCTCGACCCCACGGGCGTCCTGGAGGTCCGCGACGCTGTGGGCCGCTGCCTGGACAAGACAGGCGCCACGCTGGTGGTCGTGGAGCACCGGGTGGGGGTCTGGAAAGACCTGGTGGACAGGATCGTGGTGCTGCAGCCAGGGTCCGCCACGGACTCCGCGGTCTTGATTGACGGACCGCCGGACCGGGTCCTGGCCGAGGCGCGGGACATGCTCATCGGTGCGGGCGTCTGGGTGCCGGGCTACGTCCCGGCGACGCGGATGCGGACACCGGCGCGGGGCGCGGGACAGACTCTGCTCGCGGCCGACGCGCTCGCGGTGTCCCGCGAACGGCCGCGGCGGGCCGGGCTGCGCGACGGCTTCCGCACCATCGCGCCGCGTCCGGTCCAGTCCGGGGTCTCGGTCCGGGTCCGCGCCGGCGAGGCGCTGACCATCACCGGACAGAACGGCACAGGGAAGTCCACCCTGGCGCTGACGCTGGCCGGTCTCCTGCGGCCCGTCGCGGGAACAGTCTCGGCCACGGCGGAGCTGAGCAGCCCCGCCACCGGTCACTCCAGCGGTCGCTCCAGTGGCCGCGTACGCGACGGCGCCGGACCCGATCCCTACCGGTGGAAGGCCCAGCAGCTGATCGCCAGGATCGGAACCGTCTTCCAGGAACCCGAGCACCAGTTCGTTACCGGCAAGGTCCTCGACGAGCTCATGTTCGGACCGCGCCACCTCGGCTACGGCGAAGACCGCGTGGACGAACTGCTGGAGCGGCTGCGGCTGACGGAGCTTGTGGACGCCAACCCCTACACGCTCTCCGGCGGCGAGAAGCGGCGCCTTTCGGTAGCCACTGTGCTGGCGGCGCACCCCCAGGTGCTGGTCCTGGACGAGCCCACCTTCGGCCAGGATGCCAATACCTGGGCCGAACTCGCCTCGTTCCTCTCCGAGCTCCTCGACGCCGGCACCGCCGTCGTGTCCGTGACGCATGACGCCGAATTCAGCGCCGTCCTCGGCGGCGCCGAACTCCGCCTCCGGCCACGGGAAACCGCCGCCGCGGACGCTCCCGGCCCGGATCTCGAGCTGCCGGAGGGGGCCTCGCCATGAGGGACGCGCTGAGCCTGCGCGGCAACCATGCGCTGCTGACCCGAGCCAACCCGCTCGCCAAGTTCACGGCGGTCACCCTGATCACCCTGGTCCTGGCGCTCTCCATTGACTGGGTGTCGGCGTCGGTGGCGCTGGCGTTCGAACTGCTGCTCCTGCCGCTGGCGGGCCTGACTGTGGCCTTGCTGTGGCAGCGCGGCTGGCCGCTGATCCTCGCCGCGGCGCTGGGCGGCTGGAGCACGGCCATCCTGGCGGCCGATTCCGGACCCGTCCTGCTCGATGCGGGGATCTGGTCCGTCAGCGCCGGTTCCCTGCAGCTGGGGATCGGCTTCATGCTCCGCGGGCTCGCGATCGCATTGCCCGCGGTGCTGCTGATGAGCTGTACCGACCCCACGGACCTGGCCGATGCCCTGGCCCAGAACGCGAAACTGCCGCACCGGTTCGTCCTGGGCACCCTGGCCGCGATGCGGCTCGTCGGAATCATGGCCGAGCAATGGCAGACCATCGGCATGGCCCGGCGGGCCCGCGGCGTGGGCTCGAGCGGCAACCCCTATCAGCGGTTCCGCGCCACGCTGGGCCAGAGTTTCGGCCTGCTGGTGCAGGCGATCCGGAGCGCCTCGCGGCTCGCGGTGACGATGGAGGCCCGCGGGTTCGGCGGTGCCGCCCGGACCTGGGCGCGGCCCTCCACGTTCAGCGGACTCGATGCCTGGGTGCTGCTGGGCGGGCTCGGCATCGCCGCCGCCGCCGTCGCCGCGGCCCTCGGCGCGGGCACCTGGAACCTCGTCTTCCTCACCCGCCAGTAGACCGGCGCCGCCGGCCGGGCAGCCCGGGAGTTCCGGCGGGGCGGCCCGGGAGTTCCGGCGGCCTGCCGGTTATCGCATGGCGTGGGTATCCGTGTGAGATTGGCGCCATTCCGGCCGGAATTGCCGTGGTTTATAAATCATGCGTGATATTTTCGGGAGCATGACTCAACCGACTGCTGAACACGTAGGCATCCTGCTCCGCGAGGCGCGCGGCGCCAAGGGCTGGACCCAGGGGCAACTCGCCGCCGAGCTGGGCACCAGCCAGAGCGCCATCGCCCGGATGGAACAGGGCAAGCAGAACCTGAGCCTGAAGATGATCCAGCGCCTGGAGGCGATCGTCGGGCACAGCATCGTCAAGGTGGGCCGGCCCCAGATGACCCACCTGCGCGTCGAGGGCGGCCGCACCCTCGCCGGCGCGGTGGACGTCAACAGCAGCAAGAATGCCGGCGTCGCGCTGTTGTGCGCCAGCCTCATCAACCGCGGCACCACCACGCTGCGCAGGCTTGCCCGGATCGAGGAAGTCAACCGGATCGTGGAGGTGCTGACCAGCATCGGCGTCGAGTGCACCTGGCTCAACGCGAACGACCTCCAGATCCGCCGCCCCGCCGTCCTGGACCTGGCCTCCATGGATGTGGAGGCGGCCCGAAGGACCCGCAGCGTCATCATGCTCCTGGGCCCGCTGCTGGACGAGGCCGACACCTACCGGCTGCCCTACGCCGGCGGCTGCGACCTCGGCACCCGCACCGTGCAGCCGCATATGCAGGCACTGCGCCAGTTCGGCCTTAGCGTGGAGGCGAAGTCCGGGTTCTACGCGGTGCAGGCGCCGCCGTCGGACGGTCACGACCGCTCCTTCGTGCTCAGCGAACGCGGCGACACCGTCACCGAGAATGCCATCATGGCCGCAGCCCACCGCCGTGGCACCACCATCATCCGCAATGCCAGCCCGAACTACATGGTGCAGGACCTGTGCTTCTACCTGCAGATGCTCGGCGTGGACATCGCCGGGGTTGGCACCACCACGCTGAAGATCACCGGCCGCCCGTCGATCGACGCCGACATCGAATACTTCCCGTCCGAGGACCCCATCGAGGCGATGAGCCTCATCACCGCCGGCATCGTGACGAACTCGGAAGTCACCATCCGCCGCGTCCCGATCGAGTTCATGGAAATCGAACTCGCCACGCTCGAGCAGATGGGCCAGCGGCTCGAGGTTTCCGGGGAGTACTTTGCCCGCAACGGCCGCACCCGCCTGGTGGACGTCACCACCAAGCCTTCGGAGCTGCGGGCGCCGGAGGACAAGATCCACCCCATGCCCTTCCCCGGGCTGAACATCGACAACCTGCCCTTCTTCGCGGTGATCGCCGCCAACGCCCACGGCCAGACAATGATCCATGACTGGGTCTACGAGAACCGGGCCATCTACCTGACCGAGCTCAACAAGCTCGGCGCCCAGGTCCAGCTGCTCGATCCGCACCGCATTTACGTCAACGGGCCCAGCAAGTGGCGAGCGGCCGAGGTGGGCTGCCCGCCTGCCCTCCGCCCCGCCGCCTGCCTGCTGCTGGCCATGCTGGCGGCCCGTGGCGTCTCGGAGCTGCGGAACATCTATGTCATTGAACGCGGCTATGAGGACCTGGCTGAGCGGCTGAACACCATCGGGGCGAAGATCGAGTATTTCCAGGACTGAGCCCCGCGTTGGTGTGGGGCGTTTCGGCGGATCCTGACGCACAATAGATTCATGCGCACCTTCGGCGTGGAGGAAGAACTGCTGATAGTGGACCCCGAATCGGGGATGCTGCTTGCCCTCGCTGACCTCATGCTGCCGAGTCTGGTGCCGCCGCAACAGGAAGCCGCCAGGGTTCTCCCGGCACAGAAACCGGTCCACGAAGGCGCCGACTTCAGCTACGAGCTCAAGCTCGAACAGATCGAGACCCAGACGCATCCGTGCCTGGAATACACGGAACTGCTCCGGCAGCTCAGGCGTGGCCGGTCCCTTGCGGACCAGGCCGCCCGGGCGCACGGCGGCCGGGTCGCGGCCCTGGCCACGTCGCCCCAAGGCTCAGCCACCCACCTGACGCCGAATCCGCGCTATATGACCATGCAGCAGCGCTTCGGGCTCACCGTCCGGAACCAGCTGACCTGCGGCCTCCACGTCCACACCTTTGTGGAGTCTCCGGAGGAGGGCGTGGCGGTAATGGACCGGATCCGCGACAAGCTGGCCGTGCTGATAGCACTCAGCGCGAATTCCCCCTACTGGAACGGGGCCGAGACCGGATTCGAAAGCTACCGCACCCAGGCCTGGAACCGCTGGCCGGGCTCGGGTCCCACGATGATCTTCGGCAGCCTGCCCGTCTACCGCCGCGTGGTCACCCGGCTGGTCGAAAGCGGCGTCCTGATGGATGAGGGGATGGTCTATTTCGACGCGCGGCTGGCCCGGCAGCATCCCACCGTGGAGATCCGGGTCGCGGATGTCTGCCTGCGGGCCGAGGATGCTGCCCTGATTGCCGTACTGGTGCGCGCCCTCGTGGAGTCGGCCGCGCGGGAATGGGACGACGGCGTCGATCCCGCCCCGGTGCCCACGCTGCTGCTGCGGATGGCCGCGTGGCAGGCCAGCAATTGCGGACTGCGCGGGGAGCTCCTGGACTTCGGAACCTTCACCCCGGCCCCGGCCGCGGACGTGGTCAGGGCGCTCGTGGACTTCGTGGCCCCGGTGCTTGAGGAACAGGGCGAGCTGGAACTGGCGCGCGAGGGCGTCGAGCGGATTCTGGCAGAGGGCACCGGTTCGCAGCTGCAGCGCGGCCCGTTCCGGGCCGGCGGCCTGCCCGCCGTCGTCGAGCGGGCCATCGAACTGACCACCGAGGGGCCCGTCGCCGAGGGGCCGGCAGACAATCGTTCGGCCCTGGGCCGGTTGCGCCCGGCCTGACCGGGAGCCCGCAACACTTGCGGGTGCGGGATGCCCTAGATGTACTGCCCAGGGAGGTTGGTTAAGCGGCTGATGGGCGGCTGGCCTCCGATTGCGGTGTGGGGCCTATGGTGATTGTAGTGGTGCAGCCATGCCGGGAGGGCGTTTCTGCGGGCTGATTCCGTGGCGTAGAAGCGCTTGAAGGCCCATCCGTCGGCGAGGGTGCGGTGGAAGCGTTCGATCTTGCCGTTGGTCTGCGGCCGGTAGGGGCGGGTCTTCTTCGCCTTGATGTTCAGCTCCCGGCAGGTGTCCCGCCAGAGGTGGGATTTGTAGGCTGAGCCGTTGTCGGAGAGGACCCGCTCGACGGTGACGCCGCGGGCGGCAAACCAGGACACGGCCCGCCTGAGCACTTCGACTGCGGTGGCTGCTGTTTCGTCGCTGTGGATCTCGGCGTAGGCGACCCGTGAGTGGTCGTCGATGACGGTGTGCACGTAGGCGATGCCGATCAGCGGGCCACGATGTCTGCTGCGCGGTTTGTCCGGGGTTCCTGCCCGGTTCATGCCGCCTTGTTGCCGGCCGACGTAGCGCCAACCGCCGCCGTCGGGGATGTTCCCTAGCTTCTTCACATCGACGTGGATCATCGCTCCAGGAGTCTCATGCTCGTAGCGGCGGATGACCTCCCCGGTGCGCTTGTCCACGTGATGCAGCCGGTTCAGCCGGCACCGGACCAGAACCGCGTGCACGGTCGAGGCCGGCATGGCCAGCTTCGCGCCGATCGCGACCGGGCCCAGACGCTGCTTCCAGCGCAGATGCACGACCTTGCGCACCAGCTGCTGCGGCGTCCGGTTCGCCACCCGGTGCGGGCGCGAGGACCTGTCGGCCATGCCGTCCTGACCCATCGCGGCGTAGCGGGCCGCCCACCGTTTGGCCGTGGGCCAGGAGCAATTGAACTGCTCGGCAGCCCGGGACACCGGCCAGCCGTGATCTACGACCAGACGCGCGACGCGCAAACGTTGGCGTGGAGTCAAAGCGGCATTAGCGTGGGACACGAGGACCTCCTGGTCGCTGCAGCGGTTGTCTAAGCAACTCCACTGTGCAACCGGAGGTCCTCACCTTTAGGTCAACGACTCCAGCGAGTCATCACATTCACCGAACCAACGTCCCTGGGCAGTACACCTAGACCTGCTTGAGCGCCTGGCCGAGGTCGCGGATCAGGTCCTCCACATCCTCCAGGCCCACCGACAGCCGGACCACGCCGTCGCTGAGCCCGATCGCCGCGCGGCCTTCCGGGCCCATCGCGCGGTGCGTGGTGGTGGCCGGGTGCGTGATGAGCGTCTTGGCATCGCCCAGGTTGTTGGAGATGTCGATGATCCGCAGCGCGTCCAGGAGTGCGAACGCGGCCTGCTTCGCCGTGCGCCCGGGGGAGGGCTGCAGCTCCAGGGTGAGCACGGTCCCGCCGGCCTTCATCTGCTGCACTGCGAGCGGGTACTGCGGGTGGGACGGCAGCAGCGGGTACTTTACCCAGCCGACCGCGGGCTGTCCCTCGAGCCATTCGGCCAGCCGCAGCGCGGAGGCCGAGGAATGGTTGACGCGCAGGGCCATGGTCTCCAGGCCCTTGGTGAGCACCCAGGCGTTGAACGCCGAAAGCGCCGGACCGGTGTGCCGCATGAGCTGCTTGACGGGCCCGTCGATGAATTCCTTGGTGCCCAGGATCGCCCCGCCCAGGACGCGGCCCTGGCCGTCGATGTGCTTGGTGCCGGAGTAGACCACCACGTCCGCGCCGAGGTCGCCGCAGCGCTGGAGCAGCGGGGTGGCGAAGACGTTGTCAACCACCACCGTGGCGCCGGCCGCGTGCGCCAGTTTGCTCACGGCGGCGATGTCCACGATTTCCTGCATCGGGTTCGACGGCGACTCGAAGAACACCGCCGTGGTCGGCTCGGACAGCGCGGATTTCCACTGCTCCAGGTCCGGGCCGTCCACGAAGACCGTCTCGACACCCCAGCGCGGCAGGATTTCGTTGAGGATCACGAAGCACGAGCCGAACAGCGAGCGGGCCGCGACCACCCGGTCGCCGGCCGCCAACAGCGCGCCCAGGGCGGTGAAGACGGCGGACATGCCGGACGCCGTCGCGAAACACGCCTCCGTTCCCTCGAGCAGCCGGAGCCGCTCCTGGAAGGTGGCGACGGAGGGGTTGCCGTAGCGGGAGTAGACGAAGCGCTCGTCCTCACCGGTGAAGGCGCGCTCGGCGGCGGCCGCGGACTCGTAGACGAATCCTGAATTGAGGAAGATCGGCTCGGTGGTTTCCTGGAAGCCGGTGCGGTCAAGGCCGCCACGGACGGCCTGGGTGTCGGCCGCCCAGCCGGCGGCGTCGGGATTGAAAGTCACTTAGATCTTTCCGAGGTTGGTGGGCAGGCCGCGGTTCTTCCAGCCATTGACGGTGCGTTCGCCAAAGCGGTCGGTCTCGCCTTCGAAGCCCTCAAGGACGTTGTACGAGGTGTAGCCGGCGGCCGTCGCGGCCGTCGCAGCCGCGATCGACCGGGCCCCGGAACGGCAAAGGAACACCAGTTCGACGGCGGTGTCCTCCGGCGCCTGCTGCCTTAGCTGTTCCACGAAGTGCGGGTTCGGCGTGCCGCCGGCGAGGTTCCACTGGATGAAGAGCGGATCGTTGCGGCTCTCGCCCGCGGCCGCGGTGTCCGGGATGCCGATGTGGGCCCATTCGCCCTCGGTCCGGACATCCACCAGGATGGCTCCGGCCTCCAGCTTGGCCCACGCCTCCTGCGGGCTGAGGTCTCCGGCGTAGCTCATGCGTGGCCCGCGAAGGCCCCGTCGGCGCCAAATTCGTCGGCGTCGAGCTCATCAACCGCATTGGCCACGGCGGCGTCCGCACTGGCAATCGCGGCCGGCAGGACCAGCGCCTGCGCCACGATCACGGTGCTTCCGTTGAAGCTGGCGGCGGGGCTTCCATGCAGCACGTAGCCCTCGGCCAGGGCGGCTGACACCCGCTCGCAAAAGGCGCGGTCATCCGCCCCGGTGAACAGGCGGTAGGCCAGCCTCTCCTCGCCCCCGGATGCTGTGCCGGGTGCTGTGCCGGGTGCGGCTGTTGTGGGTATTGACGTGTCGGGCACGACGGATCTCCTCTTTCACGCTTGCAGCTCGAATTCTCGAATGCCGAGTATTCACCTGAGGCACCCCGCCGCGAAAGGGAGGGTTGCCGACCGGCCAGTCAGGGCTTGGCACCGGTTCTCATTACTCCCCAAAAACGTAACACCTGCGACGCCGGCCCGCACCGCCGCCGTCGTCATGTTCCGTAACCGGACCGCGCCCCGGGCGAGTAGTGGCGGGCTCCAGTTTCGGGTACAGCCCACTCGTGTCTGCCGGGACGTTTCGCCGTTTACTGGGGGGATTAGGCCCGACGAGTCGTCCGGAGCTGCAGGTGATTCGAGCAATGTGTGAATCAAGCAGTCCCGGAATCGACTCGTCTGTCCATCAACAAGCTGTCTGGGAATCGGTGGCTGGAACGGTCGGAGCCGCAGCCGCGGTCCGGCCGGTGACGGCGGAATGGAGCAATCGTGGGCCCGCGCATACTCGTTACCGGGATTACAAGCGCCGCCGGACGGGCCGTCGCGGCCCAGCTCGAAGCCCGGGGCCTCCCGTACCTCGGCTCCGACGCCCGTGCCGACACCCGCCAGGCCGGGGAGGCTCCCGCCGCCGCGGTCAGGCTCCTGCCGGCGACGAACCCGGACATGGTCCTGGACCTGCGCCGGGTGGTGGACCGCGAAGCCATCAACGTCATCATTCCGACCCTCACCGTGGAACTCCCGGTCCTGGCCGCGGCCCGCGCCGGATTCGCCCAGGACGTGCGGATCATCGTGACCGACCCCGCCGCGGTGGCCCTCGCCAACGACCACCTATTCACCACCTGGGCGCTGCAAGCCGCCGGCATCCCGGTGCCCAGGTTCGCGGTTCCGGGCGACCTCGCCGCCGCGCCGGCTTCCCTCGCCGGCCTCAGCGGCCCCGTGGTGGTCAAGCCGCGGGTCTTCAAAGGCTCCCATGGGATCCACCTGCTGGCCGGAACCGACTCCGTTAGCTGGAAGAACATGCCGGCGGGGCAACTGGTCCAGGAATTTATCCCGGGCGCCGACTATGTGTGCCTGGTGTTCGGCACCCCGGCACGCAACGCGATGGCGCCGGTGGCGGTGGTCCTCGAGAAGACCAGGACTCCGTATGGACGCGCCGGCAGCGACGAGGTCAGCCGCAGGGTGCCGGCGAACCAGGCCGGGGATGTGCGCAAGCTGGGTCTGGCCGCCGTCCGCACGCTTGGGCTGACCGGGCCGGTCCAGGTCCAGATCCGCCGCCGCACCGACGGAACGCCCGTGGTGCTGGGTGTCTGCGCGACCCTGGGGGAGAACAGCACCTGGGCCCCGGAAATGCTCGACGCCGTGCTCGCAACGTTCATGCTCCCGGCGTTCAACCCGGCCTCGTTCCGCCTGTGCCCGGCAGTGCCCGCGGACGCCCTGGGGTGAGCGCAACACCAACGCGGGGTCACTTACGGCCCATCCGAGGACATGCGATGGGCCGTAACTGACCCCGCGTTGCTATTCGATGGTCGCGAAGAGGGCGTTGAGTTCGGCCGTGAGTTGGCGCCGGAGTTCCGGGGTGCCGATTTCCTGCCCGTCGATGTGGTTGACCGGGGCCAGGAGCCGGATGCTGGAGATCAGCCAGACCGCGTCGGCGTCCAGCAGGTCCTTCGGCTCCAGCGGGCCGTAGCCCAGCTCCCAGCCGGCGGCCTTGGCGGCGGTGAACAAGGCGCCCTGTGATGTGCCGGGCAGGATGCCGCTGTCCAGCTGGGGAGTGATGAGCCGCCGGATGGTGCGGACGCCGCCGGCGCCGTCGTCCGAGGTTTCCAGGTGGGCCAGCAGAACGGTCGACGTCGGACCTTCGAGCACCCTGCCGTCCGCGGACGTGAAGATGACGTCGTCGGCGCCCTGCCGGTGGGCGTAGCGCAGCGCCGCCATGTTCACGGCGTAGGAAAGGGTCTTGGCGCCGAGCAGGAGCCACGGGGCGCGCTCGCCGACTTCACTGTCGTAGCCGCGGTCGAGCAGGATGACGTCGATCCCGGTCTCGCGCTGCCGCCGTCCCGCGGCCGCCGGGGCGGAGGCCTGGACCCAGCACGTGGGGGCAGCCGCGCCCTCCGGCCCGCGGGTGACAATCAGCTTCACCACCACCTCGTCCTGCTCCGCGCCGCCCGTTGCAGCCGCGGCGGGTTCCTGCCGCCGGAACTCGCGGATGGCGGTTTCCACCGCCCGCCGCCATGCGTCCTCGGCGGGGATGTCCAGCTCCAGAAGCCGGGCAGAGCCGGCCAGCCGGGTCAGGTGCGCCTGGATCTTGCGGGGCCGGCCGCCGACGGCCAGGAGGGATTCGAAAACGCCGTCGCCGCGGGTGGCGCCCAGGTCCGTGGCCATCAGCTGCGGCTGCGACGCGTCGGCAACGCGGCCGCCGTCGAACGCCGGGTCGAGGAAGACCAGAACGGTCGCGGGCGCGGGAACAGGGGCAGGAGTGGTCATGGCTAAAGCTTAGTCTCGGTGGTCCCGGGATAGGATTTGGTCACTGCCCGTTCGGAACTGTTCCGCGTGGCTTGTACGTTGAGGGGTTCGCCTGTGTTTTGGCCATTTCCGCTGGCGGAGACTTTACCGTCCTGGGCGATTCTGATTTTGACGGTGATCGACTTCGCCATCCGAGTGCTGGCACTGGGCATCATCCCCGGAAACCGGCGGCCCACCACCGCGATGGCCTGGCTGCTGGGCATCTTCATCGTGCCGACCATCGGCCTGCTGCTGTTCCTGCTGTTCGGCAACTTCCGGCTCTCCCGCAAGCGCCGCGCGCAGCAGGACGCGGTCAATACCCGAGTGCGCGCCGGGACCTCGGAACTGGCGATGCTGGAAAGCCGCTACGCCGGACCCGAATGGGTGGCTTCCGCCGCGGAACTGAACAAGACGCTGGGCTCGCTGCCGATGGTGGACGGTAACCAAGTGGAGCTGCTGCCCGGCTACCCCGACTCCATCAAGGCGATGGCCGCGGCGGTCCGCGGCGCAAAGTCCTTCGTCAATGCCGAGTTCTACATCATGAGCTCGGACCACGTCACGGACGATCTGCTGACCGCGCTGGAAGAGGCCGCCGAGCGCGGCGTCGAGGTCCGTGTCCTGTTCGATCACCTTGGCACGCTTCGCATCAAGGGCTACCGCAAGCTGATCGCCCGGCTCAAGGCCAGCAAGATCCGCTGGCGGCCCATGCTGCCGCTCAGCCCGCTGCAGGGGCAGTGGCGCCGACCGGACCTGCGCAACCACCGCAAGATCATGGTGATCGACGGCGAGATCGCCTTCACCGGATCGCAGAACCTGATCGAGCCCTCCTACAACAACCCCAAGCACCGCAAGATCGGCCGCGAATGGGTCGAGCTGATGGCCTGCCTGCGTGGACCGATCGTCACCACGCTCAACGTCGTCTTCGCCACGGACTGGCTCAGCGAGACCGACGAATCCATTGAGGAACAGCTCGCGCACCGGCCCGAACTGCACGCCGGCAACATCACCGCCCAGGTGGTGCCCAGCGGCCCCGGCTTCATCACCGAAAACAATCTGCGGCTCTTCAACACGCTGATTTACTCGGCTCAGCGCAAGATCTCGATCTGCAGCCCGTACTTCGTCCCTGATGACTCGCTGCTGTATGCGGTGACGACGGCGGCGCAGCGCGGCGTCGACGTCGAGCTCTTCGTCTCGGAAAAAGGCGACCAGTTCCTGGTCCACCACGCCCAGCAGTCCTACTATGAGGCGCTGCTTGAAGCCGGGGTGCGGATCTACCTCTACAAGGCCCCCTTCGTGCTGCACGCCAAGCACTTCACGATCGACGACGACGTTGCCGTGCTGGGTTCCAGCAACATGGACATGCGCTCCTTCTCGCTGAACCTGGAGGTCTCGGTGATGCTCCTGGGGGAGGACATCGTGCGGCGGATCAGCGCCGTGGAGGACACCTACCGGGGCATTTCGCGCGAACTTACGCTCGAGGACTGGATGAAACGTCCGATGGGCGTCAAATACGTGGACAACGTCGCGCGGCTGACGGCCACCCTGCAGTAGCCGCGGCCGGCGGGACAGCCGACTCAGCCCGTGGGAAACCCGGCGCCGAGCGTCGAGAGGACGCCGAACGCTTTGGTCCGGATTTCGTCGTACTCCTCCTGCGGGGTCGAGTCGGCGGTGACAGCGCCGCCGACGCCGAGACTCAGTTCCGCGGCACCCTCGCCGAGGGCGCTGACCACGAGGGCCCGGATTGCCACGGCGAGGTCGGCGGCCCCGTTCAGGGAGAAGTAGCCGATCGCCCCGGAGTACACGCCGCGCGGCGCGGCCTCCAGCCGGTCCAGGATGGCCATGGTGCTGACCTTCGGCGCGCCGGTCATCGAACCCGCGGGGAAACAGGCCGCAACCGCCTCGGCCCGCGGCATCCCGGGCCGCAGCCGGGCATCGATGGTGCTCACCATCTGGTGCACGGTGGCGTAGCTCTCGATCGCACACAGCCGGCTGACGGCCACCGAACCCGGGACGGCGAAATGGCTCAAGTCGTTGCGCAACAGGTCCACGATCATGATGTTTTCCGCCCGGTCCTTGGCCGAAGACTCCAGCTCCTGGCGCAGGGCGGCATCCGTGCCTGGATCTGTGTCCCGGCGGCGCGTGCCCTTGATCGGCTCGGCCCGCATCCTGCCGTCCGCGGCAATCTGCAGGAACCGCTCCGGCGACGTGCTCGCAACGGCGAGCCCGCCGAACCGCAGGAAGCTGGCGAACGGGGCCGGGTTCCGGCGCCGCAGGTCCAGGTAGGCCGGCCACGGATCCACGCCGTGAGGCCCCGCGGGCGAGGCAGCCGTGAGCACCGTGGTCAGGCAGACCTCGTAGGTGTTTCCTTCCGCGATCTCACGCTGGGCCTCGGTGACCTTCGCCTTGTAGCCGGCTTCCGTGTCCCGGGCGGCGAAGCGCGGGGCGGTGGTTTGCGGGGCGCTGACACGCTGGGCCGGGGAGGCATGAGCGGCCGCTTGCGCCGACGCGGCCGCGGTGACGGCCGTGCGTGCCGTCTGAAGCCAGTCCCCGGCGTCGGGTGCGTCCAGGGTCAGCAGCCAGGCAGTGCCCTCGGCATGGTCAAGGACCACGGCACGGCCGGCGAAGATCAGGCAGGCGTCCGGGGTGGCGGCGGTGACGTCGTTCCCGCCGGTTTCGCGCTTGAGCTCGTAGCCGAGGTACCCGAGCCAGCCCAGGGTGAACTCGCACGGGTAGGCCTCGGGTGCGCGGAGCGCGCGGCGGCCCCACGCGCCGTCGAGCCAGCGGAAGAACGGGCCATCGGTGGTCACGGTGGCCTGGCCCGTGCTGACGCGGGTCCGTCCGGAACTGTGCCGGACGGCCTGGCCGAAGCGGCCGCCGTCGTCGGCCAAAATGCTGAAGCGGCTCCGCTCCGCTGCCTCCGGGGCCAGCCCTGCCGGGTCCAGGGAGGAGTCGAGCCACACGGCGTTGGGTGAACCGCCAAAGAGCGCCGCAAACAGCTGCCCGGCCTCGGGCCGGGCCTCGATCCGTTCTGCCAGCAACTGCAGCCCGCGCCGGGCGGCGAGTTCGGGCAGCAGGGCAGGGGCGACGGCGGGAAGGTACTGAAGGGCCTGCAGGACGTCGTCCGGGGCGGTGCCGTCCGCCAGGTTGAGCACGTGCAGATCCGCGCGGGACGGGACGTCATCGGCCGCCAGCCACTCCGCTTCCTGCGCAGCCCACTGGTCCCAAAACGGTTCGTAGGTGTCGCCGTCCCGGGCCAGCGCCCGGGCCCGGCGGTCCGCGTCGGAGGAGTCCGCCCAGATCACGGCGTCCAGCAAGGGCACTGCGGCCGCCGCGGCGGCACCGACGCCCTCCACCAGGACGATTTCGGCCGGGCGTGTGGTGCGGGCCTCGCCGTCGTAGTGCCGTGCCCAGTCCCAGCTGACCCATTCCGCGTTCTCCCCGCGCCGCAAGGGCGAAAGCACGGTGGTAACGTAGCGCTCGATCCCCGCCGCCAGCCCGTTCCAGCCGGGATAGATGTCCTCGAGGTGGAAGAGCGAGACCTTGTGGTGTTCCCTCAACCGCGCCGCCAGTTCGATGGCCAGGGTGGTCTTGCCGGAGCCGGAGCGCCCGTCGATTGCGATGATGACGGGTGCGGGGCTCATGAAATAGAGCGTACCGGCTGCTGTGCATTGGCTTGATCACTGCCGTGATGTTGCCCGTCCTGCCGCCCAAGCTCGGTGCGTACGTGCTGCACAATCCCCGGAAGGGAGGCCCGGATGAGGTTCCAGGTGGTGTCGAAGTCGGTGTGGCCGCCGTACCACGGGTCCTCGATGCCCTGCTCCAGCGGGTCCTCGTCGGCCACGGCGGGGTCGAAGCTGCGGAGCATGCGGATCTTGGCCAGCGAGACCCGGTCCGGTGCTGCCTGCCGGAGCCAGCCGTAGTGGTCGACGTCGAGGGCCAGGATCAGATCCCGGCTCGCGAACCATTCGGGCCGCCATTCGCGCGCCACGTGGCGGTCCGAAGCGATGTTCTGCGCCGTGAGTTTGCGCGCTGCCCGGGGATCGATGGGCCGGCCGGCCTCATACGCGGTGGTGCCGGCGGAATCGACCACGGCCCCCGTGAGGCGCTCGGCCCGGAATGCCTCAGCCAGCATAAGTTCCGCCATCGGGGACCGGCAGATGTTTCCGGTGCAGACCGCGATGATCCGGTACTGGCTCGACATTGAGGTCATAGCTAAGCATGAACGATCCCGGGCCTCTTGGCTAGCTGGCCCCCGCGAAGTATTACAAAAAATGTCAACTGACTTTTAGTTTTTGTCATGCCCGGGCCCGGGTGCGGCCGGCTCCAGCCCGAGGTGCCGGACCAGCGCGTCGAGGACCGGCAGCTGGCCCTTGACCAGCCTGGACCGGGCTGCGGGCTCGGCGGTCCATTCCGCGCGGTCGATCTCGGGGAAGCTGCCGATCGTGCCGGATCCCCTCGGCCACTCCAGCTCGAAGGTGTTGCTCACGATGCGTTCGGGCCGGAAGTCCGCTTCCGCCGTGAAGACCGTGATGATCTTGCCGGAGGGCTGGCGGAAGTCGCCAAGCCGGTGGTAGTCGGCGGCGGGTGCCGGTGTGCCGATTTCCTCCGTGAACTCGCGGTGCGCGGCCGCCAGGGGGTCCTCGTCGGCGAGGTATTCCCCCTTGGGGATGGACCAGCCGCGGGAGTCCTTGCGGGCCCAGAACGGTCCGCCCATGTGGGCTATCCAGAGCTCAAGCTGCGGTGTGCTGCCGGATGGCGGCGCCCCGCCGGGCGGTGATGCACCCCTTAGCCGGTACAGCAGAAGGCCGGCGCTGCGAACGGTCATGGCTCCCTCCTGCCCCAAGGGTATTCCCGCGGCGTTTGAGCGGCCGCGATCAGGCTGCCGGTCCCCACAGCGCCTTGCGGAGCAACCCCTTGAGGGTTGCGATCTCCGGGGCGCTGAGGCCGGCCAGGGCGGCGGATTCCGCGTCACGCGCCGCGGCCTCGGCCCGCCGGAAGAGGGCTTCCCCCTCCGGGGTCGAGGAAACAATCTTGGCGCGCCGGTCCAGCTTCCCGGGCGCCCGGATCACCAGCCCGCGCTTCTCCAGCTCGTCGATCAGGGCGACAATCTGGCTCGGGTCCAGGCTGAGGAACTCGGCCATCTCCCGCTGGGTTGGTTCCAGCCCGCTGTTGGCCAGGGCCAGCACCGAATAGGAGCGCTCCTTGAGATCGAACGCGGCCAGGGCGCGGTTGTTCAGGACCGACCCGCCGGCATGCAGCTTGGCCAGCAGGAAACCCGCGTCCAGGCTGATGGTTGCCGCCGTGAGCTTCTCCGCAGGCTCGGTGCCCGGCTCGTCGTCAACTTCGGTCGCCATGCCCAACTCCAATAGTCCAAAAAATAAATCGTTGACTTTTTCAACTATCCATATTTTCATGGATACAGAACAGCATCCCATGCCGCGGGGCCGGATGCACAAGGCAGCTAGCAAAGGAGCGGCAATGAGCCTGTCAGGAAAAGTAGCAATCGTCACCGGAAGCGGACGGGGCCTCGGCCTGGCCTACGCCCGGGAACTGGCCCGCCAGGGCGCCGCCGTCGTCGTCAACGATGTGGACGCCGAGGTCGCCGCCGACGCTGTCCGGACGATTCAGTCCGACGGCGGCCGCGCAGCCGCCGTCGTCGCCCCGGTGGGCAGCTCCGACGTCGCCAAGAAGCTCGTGCAGGCGGCCGTCACGGAGTTCGGCCGGCTGGACATCCTGGTCACCAACGCCGGCATCCTGCGGGACAAGAGCCTGCTGAAGATGACGGACGAGGACTTCGACGCCGTGATCAACGTCCACCTGCGCGGCACCTTCACCTGCGCCCGGGAGGCCTTCGGCTACTTCAAGGAGCACGGCATTCCCGGCCGCATCATCACCATCGGCTCCCCGACGGGCCAGCGCGGCAACTTCGGCCAGACCAACTACGCCGCCGCGAAGGCCGGAATCGTGGGCATGGTGCGCACCTGGGCGCTGGAAATGAAGAAAGCCGGCGTCACCGCCAACGCCGTCATTCCCGTGGCCGCCACCGCCATGACCAAGACCGTCCCGTACTTCCAGAAGGCCGTCGAGGCCGACGAGCGCGGCGAGACGATGCCGGCCTTCTTCCGCCACGACCTCGGGTTTGGCACGGCCGGCGACGTCGCCGGGCTGGTGGCCTTCCTGGCCTCCGACGCGGCCGCCGGCGTCACCGGCCAGGCAATCGGGGCGGGCGGTGACCGGCTGCAACTCTGGACCCACCCCGACGCCGCCGCCACCGAATACCGCGAGGGCGGCTGGGGCTACCAGGATCTCGTGGAGAACTTCGGTGCGCTCTTCGGGGACAAGCTGCAAAGCGTCGGCGAGGACTTCCTGCCGCTGCCGGCGGAACTGCAGCCCGAACCGGCCGAGGTCCGCTGAGATGGCTGCCCAGCGCTACGAACCCGGCATCGACGCCGCCTCACTCGATGCGATCGACATGCACGTCCACCTCGAAGTGGACGGCCACGGCCACGAGTCCCTTCCGGCGGCCCTGACCGAGGCCTCCGCCAAGTACTTCAAGGCCGAGGACCGCAGCCCTTCGCTGGACCGGATCGCCGAGGTCTACCGCGAACTGAACATGGCCGCCGTCGTCTTCACCGTCGACGCCCGGACCCAGCTCAAGCACGAGCCCAACAGCATCCCGGACCTCATTGCCGGGGCGGCGCGGAACAACGACGTCCTGATCCCCTTCGGGAGCGTGGACCCCCGCACCGGCGCCGAGGCGATCCAGGGCGCCAAGCACCAGGCAATCGACCTCGGCGCGCGCGGGTTCAAGTTCCACCCGAGCCTGCAGGGCTTCGACCCCTCCAACGAGCAGTTCTACCCGCTCTGGGAAACCCTGCAGGAACTGCGCCTGCCGGCCATCTTCCACACGGGACAGAACGGCATGGGGGCCGGGCTCCCGGGCGGGTACGGCATCAAACTGGCCTACTCCAACCCGCTCCTGCTCGACGCCGTGGCCGCGGACTTCCCGGACCTGCAAATCATCATGGCCCACCCCTCGGTGCCGTGGCAGGACGAGGCCAACTCGATCGCCACGCACAAGGCCAACGTGTTCATCGACCTCTCCGGCTGGTCCCCGAAGTACTTCCCGGAGTCCCTGGTCCGGATGGCCAACTCGGTCCTGCAGGACAAGGTCCTGTTCGGCACCGACTTCCCGCTCATCACCCCGCAGAAATGGCTGGGCGCCTTCGCGGACCTGCCGCTGAAGGACGAGGTCCGGCCCAAGATCCTCAAGCACAACGCCGTCCGCCTGCTCGGGCTCGGTGGCTGAGGTGTCCGTGGAAACCGCGCCCCAGACAACAGCCCAGGAGCGCCTCTACGGCGTCTGCGACTACTACGACGCCGAATCCCTCCTCACCGACGCGGAGCGGAAAGTGCTGGGGCGGCTGCGGGAGTTCCTGGACACCCAGGCCCGGCCGCTCCTGGCCGACTACTGGGAGCGCGGCGAGTTCCCGGACCAGCTCGCGCGGCCGCTGATCGATCTGGACCTCATGGAACCGGCGGAACTGACCGGCGCCCCGGGTGCGGGTCAGACGCCGGCCCGGGGCATCTACCAGGGCTTCCGGATCTTCGAACTCGCCCGCACGGACGCCTCGCTGGCCACCTGGTACACGGCCCAGGCCGGGCTGTTCCGGACCGCCATCCGGGTCGGGGCCTCCGCGGAACAGCAGGCCGAATGGATGCCCAGGGTCATCGACTTCTCGCTCAAGGGCGTCTTCTCGCTGACCGAGCCGGAATCCGGCTCCGACATCGCCGGCGGACTCGCGACGACGGCCCGCAGGGAAAAGGGGCGTGAGGCCGGCCCGGACGGCGACACCTGGGTCCTGGACGGCGCCAAGCGCTGGATCGGCGGCGCGGCAACGGCCGACGTCCTTGCCGTCTTCGCCCGCGACGTCGCCGACGGCCAGGTCAAGGCTTTCCTCGTGGACCGCGAGGCGCCCGGCGTGACCCTGGAGAAGATCCACGGCAAGACCGCGCTGCGGATGATGCAGAACGCCCACATCACCCTCAACGGCGTCCGCGTCCCCGAGGCCAGGCGGCTCCACAACGTGAACTCGTTCCGGGACGTGGCGGCGATGCTGCGGGCCATGCGCTCGGACGTCGCGTGGATCGCCGCCGGCATCGCGGCAGGAGCTCTCGAAGCCGCGCTGCGCTACGTCTCCGGGCGCCGGCAGTTCGGCCGCCCGCTCGCGTCCTTCCAGCTCGTCCAGGAAAAGCTCGCCCGGATGCTCGGCAACGTCACCTCGGCGCTGTCCCTGGTGGTCCGGCTGACCGAACAGCAGGAGAAGGGCATCTACCGGGACCAGGACTCGGCCCTGGCCAAGATGCAGACCTCCCTGCTGATGCGCGAGACCGTGGCGCTGGCCCGCGAAGTGGTTGGCGGCAACGGCATCACGCTCGCGGCCGACGTCGCACGGTTCCATGCCGATGCCGAGGCCGTCTACTCCTACGAGGGGACCCACGAGATCAATGCCCTGATCGTCGGCCGGGCCCTCACCGGCCACAGCGCCTTCACCCACTGACGCTCTTTACCCGCTGACGGTGTTCCGCCGTCGTCGTACAACCAAACCCAACCGCTCCAGGAGCCAAAGATGCCCAACCTCGTCGTCGACTTCGACAAACTCCTCACCCTCGCCGGCACCGACCTCGGCGTCACCGACTACCGCGAAATCACCCAGGAACAGATCAACAAGTTCGCCGACGCCACGGGCGACGACCAGTGGATCCACGTGGACCCGGAACGCGCCAAGGACGGCCCGTTCGGCGCCCCGATCGCCCACGGCTTCCTCACCCTCTCGCTCATCATCCCGTTCTGGGGCGAGCTGTTCGACGTCGACGGCGTCACCACCAAGGTCAACTACGGCCTCGATAAGGTCCGCTTCACCTCCCCCGTCAAGGTGGGTTCGCGCATCCGCATGCGGGCCACCATCGCGGAAGTCACCGAGGTCAAGGGCGGCGCCCAGATCAAGGTGGCCAACACGATCGAGATCGAAGGCCAGGAACGCCCGGCCGTCGTGGCCGAGTTCCTCGCCCGCTTCTACAAGTAAACCGCCACACCCCTTCACCATCCCCCCTCTGCCATAAGGAACAACGATGTCCCAAATTTCGCAGTTGCAGGCCATGGACGCGGGTACGCGTCGCCGTGAAGCACGGACCGTCATCGCCTCCAGCTATCTCGGCAGCACCATCGAGTACTACGACTTCCTGCTCTATGCCACGGCCGCCGCGGTGGTCTTTCCCAAGGTGTTCTTCTCCGGCGCGGACGAATGGGTGGGGGTGGTGGCCGCGTACGGGACGTTCGCCGCCGGCTACGTGGCACGGCCCCTCGGCGGCATCATCTTCGGCCACTTCGGCGACCGGCTGGGACGCAAGAACATGCTGATTGTCTCGATGCTGGTCATGGGCATCGCCTCCACCCTGATCGGACTGGTGCCCGGGGCCGCGGTGGCCGGAGCCTGGGGTGCCGTGATGCTCGTCATCCTTCGGGTCTGCCAGGGCATTGCCGTCGGAGGGGAGTGGGGCGGCGCCGCCCTCATGGCGCTGGAGCATTCGGAATCGGGCAAGCGCGGCTTCGCGGCTTCGTTCGTCAACGCCGGCGCCCCCACCGGCGCGGTGCTGGGCACCCTGGTGATGGGCGCGTTCGCGGCCCTGCCCAACGAGCAGTTCCTGGCCTGGGGCTGGCGCGTGCCCTTCCTGCTGTCCTTCGTCCTGCTGGGCATCGGCATGTTCGTCCGGCTCAAGGTCTCCGAAAGCCCCATCTTCAAGGCGGCACTGGAACAAGAGAAAGCCGAACGGGAACAGGCCGAACGGGACAACACCCAGCGGACGGTGCCGGGCAGCGCGCCGGTGCGCCGCGAGATTCCCCTCCTGCAGGTCCTGCGCCGGCCCAAGACCCTGATCTTCACCATGCTGGCCGGCGCGGCCGGGTTTGCGCTCCAGGTGGTGCTGGCCACGTTCTCCGTGACCTACGCCGTGTCCAAGGGTGCGGACCGGCAGGGCGTTCTCTACGCCTTCGCGGCCGCCTCCTTCGTGTCCATCGCCTTCGTGATCATGGGCGGCCGGCTCTCCGACAAGCTGGGACGGCGGCCCGTCATGATCGGCGGCCTGGTGCTCTTCATCCTTTACCTCACGCCGATGTTCCAGCTCCTGTCCTCCAACAACATCGGGCTGATCTTCGTGGCCTTCGCCGTTGGCCTCATGATCCATTCCACCCTGTTCGGCCCGCTCGCGGCGTTCGTGTCCGAGCAGTTCGGAACCACATCGCGCTACACCGGCGCCTCGCTGGGCTACCAGCTCGCCACGCTCCTCGGCGCGGGATTCACGCCGGGCATCGTGGCGCAGATCTTCAAGGATTCCGGACAGGACACCGCCGCCGTGGTCTGGTACCTGGCCATCATGTCCGTCGTGTCGATCGTCTTCATCCTGCTGACGCGAGAGCCCAAGAACAACGATCTGCAGACTGTCCGGTCCTAACCAGGCCCGCTGGCGCTACCGTCTAACTAGAAAGGATTTTCCGTGGAGAATTTTGGCATCGGCTCGTGGCTGCAACGGCGCCGCCCGAAGTCGGGCACCAAGACCGCAATCATCGCCGGGGAACGCAGTCTCAGCTACAGCGAGCTCGCGGGACGCTCCACCCGGCTCGCCAACGCCCTCCGGGACCGCGGCGTAATCAAAGGCGACAGAGTGGCCTACCTGGGCGAAAACGATCCCTCCTTCCTGGAGACCCTCTTCGCCGCCGGCCTGGCAGGTGCCGTCTTCGTCCCGCTGAACACCCGGCTCGCCCCGCCCGAGATCCAGTTCCAGCTCCGGGACAGCGGCGCTGTCGTGCTGGTCCACTCGGAGGCGCTCGCGGTGCTCGCCGAACGCGGCTCGGCGGAGACCGCCGTGGGTTCGCGGATCGTCGTCGACGAGTCAACAGCGCCAGCCGAAACAGTCCCCGATCCAACGCTGCCCGATCCAACGCTGCCCGACGGCGGGGCCGACGGCGGCGCTGGCCGGGGAACCGCCGTGGAGGCGTATGAGGCCGTCATTGCGTCCGGTGCGGCGCTGGCGCCGGACGAGCCCGTGGGCCTGGACGACGCCGCCATGATCCTCTACACCTCCGGAACCACCGGAAACCCCAAAGGCGCGCTCCTGACCCACGGCAACATCACGTGGAACTGCATCAACGTGCTGGTCGATTTCGACTTTGCCTCCACCGACGTGGCTCTCATGATCTCCCCGATGTTCCACGTCGCCTCCCTGGACATGGGCGTCCTGCCCACGCTCCTCAAAGGCGGCACCGTGATATTGGAGGCCAAGTTCGATCCCCGCCGGACACTCGAGCTGATCCAGCAGCACCGCGCAACCACCATCAGCGGGGTGCCCACGACCTACCAGATGCTCTGCGAGCACCCGGACTGGGACGCCACGGACCTCAGCTCGCTGAACAAACTGACATGCGGCGGGTCCGCGGTGCCGATGCGGGTCCTGGAAGCCTACGAGCGGAGGGGGCTGCGCTTCTCCAACGGCTACGGCATGACCGAGACGGCCCCGGGCGCCACCACGCTGCCGGCGGCGAGGTCCCGGGACAAGGCCGGGTCCTCCGGACTGCCGCATTTCTTCACCGATGTCCGGGTGGCCGATCCCCTCGACCCGGCGTCCGGGCCCGCTGCGCCCGGAATGGTGGGGGAGATCCAGATCAAGGGTCCCAACGTCATCCACCAGTACTGGAACCGGCCCGAGGCCTCGTCGGACTCCTACACAGGGGACGGCTGGTTCAAGTCCGGCGACATGGGCTACAAGGACCCGGACGGTTTCGTGTTCATCTCCGACCGGCTCAAGGACATGATCATCTCCGGCGGGGAGAACATCTATCCCGCCGAGGTGGAGCAGGCGATCGCCGAGCTCGACGCCGTCGGAAGCGTCGCGGTGATCGGGGTGCCGGACGAGAAATGGGGCGAAGTGCCGCGGGCCGTGGTGCTGTTGCGGGAGGGCGCCCGGCTCACGGAAGAGCAGCTGCGCTCCCACCTGGAGGGCCGGCTGGCGAGGTACAAGATCCCCAAATCCGTCGTCTTCGTGGACGAGATGCCCCGGACAGCGAGCGGCAAGATCCGGAAAGCGGACCTTCGGAAGCTGGCGCCCGGCCACGTCTGACAGGGGAGCCCGGTCCCGGACGGTGAGCCGGCCGCCGGTGCCGGGACGCCGGCGGCCGCGGTGCCTAGTGGATTGCGGCCAGCAGGACGCCGACGCCGACGAAGAGCCCGCCGAACGTCCGGTTCAGGACCTTTTGTCCGCGGGCGTCGCGGGTGAAGCGCTGGAAGGACCGGGCCGCAGCCGCGAAGAAGAACCACATGACCGCCACGTCGATCACGATCACGGTAGCGGCCAGGACCACGTACTGCGGCAGCAGCGGCTGCTCCGGCCGGATGAACTGCGGCATGAAGGCCAGGAAGAAGACCACGGCTTTGGGGTTGAGCAGATTGACCCAGAGGCCACGGCGGAACATGGACAGGCCCGGCTCGTTGCGCAGGGCCGCGGCCTTCTCCTGGTCCAGGTCCGGCTTGTGCAGGAACTGCCGGATGCCCAGGTAGACCAGGTAGGCGGCGCCGGCGTAGCGGATCACGTTGAAGGCAACCGGTGAGCTCGCCACGAGCACCCCGACGCCGAGGGCCACGATCAGGATGTGCACAACGAGGGCGGCCTGCTGGCCCAGGATGCCCCAAAGGGACCGGCGGAATCCCGAGTTCAGGGAGTTGCTCATGGTGTTGATGGCGCCCGCGCCGGGAGTGAAGCTGATCAGGACGCCGGCGCCGGCCAGGGCCAGCCAAAGGGAGGGTTGCACCAGGTAAGTTTACGGTCCCGGCCGTGGCGGGTCCGATTGATGACGGGAGTCAGTCGCGGCGGAGGCCGTAGCTGAGAATCATGTTGCCTTTGCTGGTCTGCTGGGACGACTGCAGCTCCAGCCGGGTGAGGGCATCGCCGTCGTTGAACAGCCGCCGCCCGCTGCCGGCGATCACGGGATGGACGATCAGCATCAAGGTGTCGAGCAGCCCGGCGAACAGTAACTGGTGGACCAGCGAAATGCTGCTGAAGATCCCGATTTCGCCGCCGTCGCTGTTCTTCAGGGCCGCGACGAAGTCTTCCAGCGGGCCCTCGATCAGGCGTGAATTTTGCCAATCCAGCTCGCCTGTCAGGGTCCTGGACGCGACAAATTTCGGCAGCGGATTGATGAATCCGGCAAAGTCCGCGTCGCTTTCGGCGTTGGGCCAGTATTCTGCCCATTGCTGGTAGCCCACGCGGCCGAGGAGCGCGGTGTCGATCCGGCCCATCATCTCGCCCATCCCGGCGCCGAGCTCTTCGTCGAAGCTGTCGAATTGCCACTTGAACGGGTCTTCAACCACGCCGTCCACAGAGCAGAAAAGGCCGGCCGTCAATTTGCGCATGGGTTTCTCCTTGCCGTGGGTCTCCAGTGCAGATATCTAATGCACCCTATCCGCAGACCCGGAAGCAGGGAATGGCTGCAGACAACTCGACGGCGAACGCCCCGGAGGCCGGCCGTGCCGCCAGCATCGCGGGCCTTGGGCGTGCAAGGAGCGCGCCCAAGACCCGCTAAGGGTTAGCCGTTGGACGTGTAGCCATCCGTGGCGGTGTCCCCGGGGCCGCCATGGCCGCCGCCGGGGCCGCCCTGGCCTTCCTGGGTTGCGGTCACCGTGAAGTTCGCATCCAGCAGGACGGTGGCGCGCGTGCCGTCCGCCTTCGTGATGTGGGCTTCGTAGGTGGCGCCGTCGGCGTCGGTCTCCATCCGCTCGATCGTCGCATCCGGCTGGGCGGCCTTTACCGCCGCCTCGACCTTCGTGGCGGTGTCGCCGGTGAGAACCTCCTCCGTCTTTCCGTTGGCCTGGTGCGGGCCGCGCTGGCCCCCGGTGCCGTAGCCGTCGGTGGCCTGGGCCGAGGACGAGCTGCCGGTGGAATCGGCAGCCATCGCGGGGATGGCCGATGCGCCGATGGCGCCGCCGCCGATCACCGCAGCGAGCATGATGCCCGCGGTGGTCTTGTTGATCTTTGCCATGGTGAAACTCCTTTGCTGGGGCCCGGGCTTCCGGGCCGGCCGAGGATTCGGCCTGTACCCAGCCTCAGGCGCGGAGTTATGGCTGCACTTTCGGCGGGCTGTGCCGGTGCTGTGACCGCTGGCCGCCGCTCACGCCCGGGCGATGACCTCGCCGTTGGGAATCAGAAACCAGCCGTCGTCGGTGGAGCCCCACCGGTGCCAGCCCGCGGAAATCCGGGCCAGGTCCGCCTCGCTGGCCAGGCCGTACTCGAGCGCTTGGTCGGCAAAGGACGAATGCAGCACCCGCTCGCCCCACACCCGGGCCTGCCAGCGCCGCTCATGCCCAGTGGCGTAGAGCCAGTTGCTGCTGGACGGCGCCACATCCGTGAAGCCGGCGGCCTGCGCCCAGGACACGAGCCGGCGGCCGGCGTCGGGCTCGGCGCCATTGCGGCGGGCGATCCGCTGGTAGAGCTCCATCCAGTCGTCGAGTTCGGGGATGGCCGGGTACCAGCTCATGCCGTGGAAGTCGGCGTCGCGCACCGCCACTATCCCGCCTGCCTTGGCCGCCCGCCGCATCTCCCGCAGCGCCGCGACGGGGTCCGTGAGGTGCTGGAGGACCTGATGGGCGTGGACGACGTCGAAGGATTCGTCCGGGAAATCGAGGTCGTAGATGTTGCCGGCGGCAAAGCCGACATTGTCCACGCCGCGCTCGACGGCGAGGGCCGCGGCCTGGGCGATGATGTCGGGGGAGCGGTCCAAGCCTGTGACCCTGGCCGGCGCCACCAGCTCCGCGAAGTCGCAGGTGATGCTGCCCGGGCCACAGCCGACGTCGAGGACGGAGGTCCCGGGCATCAGATGCGGGAGCACGAACGCTGCCGAGTTTTCCGCCGTGCGGGAGGCATGGGCACGGACCACCGACTCGTGGTGGCCGTGCGTGTACACATCGTCAGGCTGCTGCGCACTCATAATGGAACGCTACCCTCCCTCGCCCGGAAAAGGGTGGACCCCCAACTGCCCGCCATTCCCGACAAGTGCCGGGGTAGCGCAGCGATGAGGCAGGCCCCGCCCAGACGGTGGGATTGGATCTGGGCGGCCAAGGCAGGGCATGCACGTGGGGCCAGCCGCCCAGGCGGCGCAAACGCTGCACCACAGATTTCCATTCCGAGGGAAGGCTTACGAGCTGCAAATCGGGCTGGCTCCTACGCCTTGATCTGGACCCGCAGGTATCAGTGGGGCTGACCGTCAATTTAGGCGGCCGGATCCATCTACCGCCGTCAAACGACCGCGGCTGTGGCGGCGGAGGTCTTCGCGGTGGTGGTGTAGCCGGTCTTGGTTCCGGTGACGGTGACGGTGAGGGTTTTGCCGGCGTCGGCTGCAACAGGCTTGTATGTTGTGGCGGTCGCGCCGGTGATGGCGACGCCGTTGGCTTTCCACTGATACGTCAGGGTCACCGGTGACGGTCCCCAAGTCCCCGGGACCGCGGTCAGGGTCGAGCCGACCTTAGCCGTGCCCGTGATGGTCGGTACAGGCGCTATCAGGGAGCCTTTCGCGACTACTGCTGTGGCCGTGGAGGTCTTCGCAGTGGTGGTGTAGCCAGTTTTGGATCCGGTGACGGTGACGGTGAGGGTTTTGCCGGCGTCGGCTGCAACAGGCTTGTATGTTGTGGCGGTCGCGCCGGTGATGGCGACGCCGTTGGCTTTCCACTGATACGTCAGGGTCACCGGTGACGGTCCCCAAGTCCCAGGGGCCGCGGTCAGGGTCGAGCCGACCTTAGCCGTGCCCGTGATGGTCGGTACCGGCGCCGTCAGGGAGCCTGCGGCGACGGCGGCAGTTGCCTTGGAGACCTTGGCAGTGCTGGGGTACCCGGCCTTGCCTCCGGTTACCTTCAGGGTGATGGTCTTGCGGTAGTCGGCGGCAAACAGCGTGTAGGTGTTCTTTGTGGCACCGGTGATGGCGGTTCCGGAGCGGAACCACTGGAAGCCCAGTACATCCGGCGTCGGTGACCAGGTCCCAGTCACCGCTGTCAGGGTCCGGCCCACCTGGGGAGTCCCGGAGATGCCTGGTACAGGAGTTGAGGACCAAATCCAGCCCATGTTGAGGGTGTAGGTCTTGCCCCAGCTTGCCCAGCCGCCGCTGTAGCCATAGATCTTGATGTAGGCGCGGCCAGCAGGGAGGCTGATTTGTTGGCTGGCGAGCCAGGTACCGTCAGCGGCGGAGCCGTCGAGGTCGAAGTTGTAGAGGTTGGTGCCGTTGGCATTGTAAATGCTGACCGTGTAGGTGGGTCCGGTTCCGAGCCCGGCGGGGAACTTGAAGTTCAGGCCGACCCGGCCTGCCTTGGGCAGGTCGATCGCGTAGTAATCGGTGTCATCGATGCCTTCGCTGAGTGCCGAACCGGAAACCGTGGTCCCCAGGGGCACCACTGTCGCGGCCGAGGTGGAGCTGTTGGGTTCGAGTTCGACGGTCCCCGCGGTCAGTGTCGTGTTGAGGGTGTAGGTCTTGCCCCAGCTTGCCCAGCCGCCGCTGTAGCCATAGATCTTGATGTAGGCGCGGCCAGCGGGCAGGAACGTGCCTTGGCTGGCGAGCCAGGTACCGTCAGCGGCGGAGCCGTCGAGGTCGAAGTTGTAGAGGTTGGTGCCGTTGGCATTGTAAATGCTGACCGTGTAGGTGGGTCCGGTTCCGAGCCCGGCGGGGAACTTGAAGTTYAGGCCGACCCGGCCTGCCTTGGGCAGGTCGATCGCGTAGTAATCGGTGTCATCGATGCCTCCGCTGAGTGCCGAACCGGAAACCGTGGTCCCCAGGGGCACCACCGTCGCGGCCGCCATGGTGTTGTTGGGTTCAGTTTCTGCCGTCGCAGCTAGGGAGGGCGCAGCTGTCAGAAGTGAAAGAAGCACCGCCAGGAGTGCTGTGAGTGCAGTGCGTGCCGGACTGAAAATGCGACGCATGGCGCCGATCCCACGTGATGCCAATTTGTCCCCCTGAATTGTGCGTCTGTTGCATTGCACTAGATAAAGTGTGGAGAGCGTCCGCTCAAGATAATGAAGTGCTCGAATTGTCATGCTGAATTTTGCTAAATGACCGGCTTCGTCACATCGAAAGGAAGCTGTCAAGTCGCTTGAGTCGCGGCATGTTGGTTAGGTGGGTGCGGGGAACTCGCTTTGCCGGGGTCGAGCCTCGCTATTCTTGGGGGAAAATGACGTTGTGGCGTGACGTTGGCTGCGTTGCTGTGCCACGTCGCAAGGCTAGGTATCCAACCTGTACATTTTCTTGGCTTCCTCGTCGGAACCCGAGTGCTTTCTCGCACGGTGAAGCGCCTGCGCAGAGTGCGGCGCGGTGGTAAATCCGCCCCCAGCGCGAATTAGATGGCATCGACATCATTCGTCGACGTCACCAATTCAGCATCCTGCCAGTCTCCTGGCCCAGTGCACCCGCAGCTCAGGTGGTGCCGGAAACGGTGCTGGCGGAAGCCGTGCTTGTTACCCAGTCGCAGGCTGCGGCGCACCCGTGACGGCGCGCTTCGGATCAGCCGGGGCCGCGAGTCAGCCGGGGCGCTGCCCCGGCGCTTGCTCCGGCCCGGGGCCGCGGGCCGCTTCCTCACCGGCCCGGACAGTGGCATCGATCATGGAGTTCATGAAGCGGGTGGCGATCTCCAGTTCTTCGGGCGTGAAGTTCGCCATGGCTGCGCCCATGTGGCGGGCCAGCGGCAGGAACATTGCGCCGCCGTCCCGGTAGGCCTTGGGCGTCATGCGCAGCTGCACCTGGCGGCGGTCAGCGCCCTCGCGCTCACGGACCACGTGGCCGGAACTGTGGAGCCGGTCGATCAGTGCGGTGGTGGCCGGGGAGCTGAGGTTCAGCTCTTTCCTCAGCACCCCTGGAGTGACAATCTGGTCCCGCGCCGCGTGCCGCATGATGACGGCGAGGGCGTTGAGGTCCGTGCGGTGCATGTCGTTGCGGCCGCCGGCGGAGTCCACGTAGCGGTTGGCTTCGAGGGTGAATTCCTGCAGGAGCCGGACGAGGGGCGGCGGACCGGCGGCTTCGGGCGGGACTGTGTTCTTGGGCGAGACCGCGTCTTCGGATAGGCCCGGGGATTCGGCTGACACGGCGGACCTCCTTCGTCCCTTGATCCTGCCCCGGTGGTCTGACCGCGGCAGGTCGGCGCTGTCGACGGCGCCTTCGGGAGTCTACTGCAGGGTCTGCGGAGAGGCCTGACGCCGGCTGTCTTTCCATTCTCCTCCGGTGCCCCCGGCAAATGGGTTATCTCTATGATGGAGATAGTCTACTATGGAGTTGATCTCTGCTCCCACTCCGAGGCGCACCCTGGAAGGAAACATGAAAACGACTTCGTCCGCGGCGACCCGTGTCCCGTTCTGGCTGCGCTGGCTGGTCCCCGCAGTGCTCGTCCTGGCCTGGCTGGCGATCGCCGGCGTCGGCGGCCCTACATTCGGCCGCCTGAGCGAGGTGTCATCAAATGACCAGGCATCGTTCCTTCCCGCCGGGGCCGAGGCCACCGAGGCTGCGGACTGGCAGGCAAAGTTCAGGGACTCCAAGGAGATCCCGGCAGTGATCGTGGTTGAGAGCGACTCCGCCTTCACCCCGGCCCAGCTCCGCGAGACCGCGGCCCTCAAGGGCAAGCTAGAGGCCCTGCAGGCCGGGAGCACGGTTATCGGTCCCATCCCTTCCGAGGACGCCAAGGCAGTCCAGTTCGTGGTGCCCATTGCTTCCTCGGCGGAAGTGAAAACAGTCGTCAAGGAACTGCGCAACGAGGTCCGGGCGTCCGCGCCGGCCGGAATGCAGACATTCGTCACCGGACCGGCCGGCCTCACCGCGGACCTTGTGAGTGCCTTTGCCGGCATTGACGGCATCCTGCTGCTCGTGGCCCTGGGCGCCGTGTTCCTGATCCTGCTGATTGTCTACCGTTCCCTGCTGCTGCCCGTCATGGTGCTGTTCACGTCGGTCTTCGCGCTGTGCGCCGCGATCCTGCTGGTGTTTGGCATGGCTAAGGCCGGCTGGATCCAATTGAACGGCCAGAGCCAGGGCATCCTGTCCATCCTGGTGATCGGCGCAGCCACCGACTACGCCCTGCTGTATGTGGCCCGGTTCCGCGAAGCCCTGACCCACACCACCAACCGGACGGCCGCCGCCGTCACCGCATGGAAGGCGGCCTGGGAACCGATCCTGGCCTCCGGCGCCACCGTAATCATCGCGCTGCTCTGCCTGCTGTTCTCCGACCTCAACTCCAACAAGGCCCTCGGCCCGGTGGCGGCGGCGGGCATCCTCTGCGCGCTCTTCGCCGCCCTGACCCTGCTGCCGGCCCTGATGGCACTGCTGGGCCGGGCAGCGTTCTGGCCGTTCCGGCCCAAACTGCTCCCGGAAACCGATCGGGAACCGGAACTGGTCACCGGCCTCGAGGGCCAGAAGGGACTCTGGCGGGCCACCGGTTCGCTCGTATCCCGCCGGCCGCGCACGGTCTGGGTCGCCTCGGTGCTGCTGCTCCTGGTAGCCGCTACCGGCCTCCTGCAGCTTAAAGCCAACGGCGTCGCCCAGACCGACGTCATCCTCACCTCCTCCAATGCCGTCGACGGGCAGGATGCCCTGGGCCGGCACTTCGACGCCGGGTCCGGCAGCCCCGCGGTGATCGTGGCCGACGAGGCAAACGCCCAGGACGTTCTGGCGAAGCTGCAGACCAGCGACGGCGTCGGAGACGCCTATCTGCTGGCCGAAGGCGGCGCCCCGGTCATCACCGGCGCCCCGGGCGCGCCGGCTGCCCCCGCAATCAGGGACGGGAAGGTCCTGATCAACGCGACGCTGAACCACGCCGCGGACTCCGCCGAGGCCGAAAACGCCGTGGTGTCGCTCCGCCAGGACCTGAAGAAGATAGACAGCGGTGTGCTGGTCGGCGGTGTGACGGCCACGGCGCTGGATACCAACACCACTGCCCAGCGCGACCTCGTCACCATCATCCCGGTGGTCCTGGGCGTCATCCTGGTCATCCTCATGCTGCTGCTGCGCTCGGTGCTCGCGCCGGTCCTGCTGGTCGCCTCCGTGGTCCTGTCCTATGCCGCGGCGATGGGCGTCTCCGCCTTCGTGTTCAACAATGTCTTCGGCTTCCCGGGCGCGGACGCGACGGTGCCCCTGTTCGGCTTCGTCTTCCTCGTGGCACTGGGCGTCGACTACAACATCTTCCTGATGAGCCGGGTCCGGGAGGAATCCCTCAAGCACGGCACCCGGGCCGGCATCCTGCGCGGCCTCGTAGTGACAGGCGGGGTCATCACCTCTGCCGGGGTGGTCCTGGCGGCCACCTTCGCGGCCCTCGGCGTCATCCCGATCATGTTCCTGGTCCAGCTCGCCTTCATCGTCGCGTTCGGCGTCCTGCTGGACACGGTGCTGGTCCGCTCCCTGCTGGTGCCCGCGCTGGCCTACGACATCGGCCCGCGGCTTTGGTGGCCCGGCAAGCTCGGCCGGCCCGGGAACGGGGCCGTGGCCCGCGACGGCGCCCGGGCCACGCTGTCCGCCGAAAATCCGAAGGCAGATCCGGCTGAAAACGAGGAGGCCGGGGTCCGCTAGGCGGAACCGAAAACCGCAGCCGCCGTCACTGTCCCTGGTCCCCCCACCAGGCGACGGTGGCGGCGGCTGCCTCGTGCAGCGGGGTCGGTGTCAGCCCCAGCGCGGCCTGGCTCGCCGTGGAATCCATGACGAAGGGGTGCTCGAACTGGTACAGGGTCTCGGCCAGGTCCCGCATATCCGGAGAAAACACTCCCATTGCCCTCACCGCCCACCCGGGAACGCCGGTGACACGCGGTGCCCGGGCGCCGGCCGCCTTGGCGAATGCCCCCGCGATCTCGCGCTGGGTCAGTGCAGGTCCGGTGGGCGCATGCCATACCCGGTTCCACACCTGGGGCCTGCCAGCCGCCGCAATCATGGCGGCCGCGAGGTCCGGGACGTACGTGAAGGAATGCGGCCGGTCCGCCCGCCCGATCACCTGCATTGGCTTGCCGGCAGCGACGGGCCGGACCATGCGCTCGCCGGCGTGCGAGTTGCGGACCCGCGGCCCGAAGAAATCGCCGGCCACCATGCTCACGGTGGCGGTGGGGGAGGCCGCCCGGGCCGCGAGCAGTGCGGTCCGGACTCCGCGCTTGCCGCCCTGCGCCTGCCGGGGGCTGTCCTCGGTCATGATGTTTTCCGGGGTGCTGTAGGAGTACAGGCTTTCCGGGAAGACCACGACGGCGCCCGCCGCGCCCGCCGCGGCGAGCACATTCAGCTCGGCGGCCGGCAGTTCCCTGGCCCACACCTCGGCGTTGTAGCGCGAGCCGTGGATGCAGTGAAAAACGGCCGCGGCGCCCTGGACGGCCTCGCCGAGCCGGGCGGGCTCGGACACGTCGATCGACACTCGTTCCACCAGCGGGTGGGCGGGTCCGCTGCCGGACCTCGTCAGGAGGCGCACCCGGTGGCCCGCCGCTGCCAACTGTTCGGCGACGGTCCAGCCCACCGGGCCGGCCCCTGTGACGACATAGAGCCTGGACGGTTGGTGTCCGGAGGCTGCAGGTTGGGACATTCCGATCTCCTTTTGAAATATCGAGAGCAGTGCTCTCCCATTCAGGATGCGCCGCCGTGGCCGGCAAGTCAAGAGCGGTGCTCACATTTGTTGACAGTGCTCTTGAATGTGGAATGCTGGACTCATGCCAGAGGACAGGATTGCGGGCGCGATAGACGCCGGCGTTGCGGCAGGCCCGGCCGGAGCGGCCGGAGCGGCCCCGGCGGCGGCGCGGCTGCGCACCCCGCGCGAGCGTGCCCGGGCCCAGACGGTGGCCGATATCGTCCGGCTGGGCCGGGAGCATCTGGCGCTGCACGGTGCCGCCGCACTGTCCCTCCGCGCCGTGGCCCGTGATCTCGGGGTCGTCTCTTCGGCGGTCTACCGGTACGTGGAGAGCCGCGAGGAGCTGCTGACCCTTCTGCTGATTGATGCGTACAACGAACTTGGCGATGCGGTGGATGCCGCCGTCGGGGCAGTGCCGGAGGATGACTTCGGCGGGCGCTTCGCGGCGCTGGGCTGCGCGGTGCGGGACTGGGCGCTGCGCGAGCCGTCGCGCTACGCCCTGCTCTTCGGCAGTCCGGTGCCCGGTTACCAGGCCCCGGCGGGGCGGACCACCGGCCCCGGGACGAGGGTGATTACTGCCCTCATGGGAATCCTCGACGGCGCCTTCCGGGCCGGGCGGCTCGCCGCGACCGGCCGGCGGAGTCCTGCCGTGTCCGCCGGGCTGGCGGGGGACCTGGCGAAAATCCGCACCGAGTTCGGCCTGGCGGTGCCGGATGACCTCCTGGCCCGCGGCGCACTGGCCTGGACCTCGCTTTTCGGTGCCGTCAGTTTCGAGGTTTTCGGCCAGTATGGCCCAGACACGTTCACAGCCCGAGAGGAGCTCTTCGGCCACCACCTCGCGGTGCTGGCCGACGTCGCGGGCCTGCCGGCGGCCGGCGCTGCCCGGTAAACCAGGTTCCCCTGTTGCCTTGCCGTGGCGCTCGATAGACTGCCCCTGCGCCCGCACGGGCGCGCCAGATGCGTCCAGGAAGGATCCATCCATGTCTGAAGAGACCAGGCCTGAAGAGAACAGGCCTGCAGAGAACACGCCTGAAGAGAATGTCCCCGGAAAAGCGGCGCCGCGGAACGTCGATGCCGGTCCCGCGGAAGATGAGGCAGAGGCCGCGGCACCTGAGGGGCAATACGTTGAGGGCGACTACGGCTCCGCCGGCACGGCAGGCCAAGTCCCGCCCACCGCCGTCGAGGGGGAGTACGCCGCGGGGGACTACGGCGAGGCCGGCGTGGCCGGAGCCGCCGTCGTCGGCGACGTGGAAGGCGACCATCCCGAGGGCGACTACGGCGAGGGCGGGGTCTCCGGTGAGCCCGCCGGCGTCGCCGAGGAAGGTGAATACCCCGAAGGTGACTACGGGAGCGCCGGTACGTCCCGTCCCGAGCGATCCGCCCGGCCGGCAGCGGGAGAGCCTGCCGACGGCGACGCCGCTCGGGGCGACAACTAACGGGATCAAAGCTGGCGGGACCAGCCGGCGCGGGCGCCGGCTGGTCCCCTGCCCAGGTCTGCGCCCCTGCGCCCAGCGGGCAGGTTCGCGCAGGGCGAAACGCCGCCCGGGACGCGCCGGAAGGGCTGGATTGAGGGGAATTTAGGCGGCGAGGAGCTGCCGCGGGCGAGGCGGGAAAGCAGAGTTGAGTCGACTTCGCTCAACTTTAAATTGACTTATGTCCCCCTCTGGGTAAAGTTGAGTGTAGATCGCTCAATAACGGTCGGACCTATTGCGGTTAGAGCCACAGTCACTGTGGTTGGAGCCACTGCGGGTCCGCGGCCATCTCCGCAAGATTCCAAGGAAGTAAGGAAACAATCCATGTCACGTGCAGTAGGTATTGACCTCGGAACCACTAACTCCGTCGTCTCCGTTCTCGAAGGTGGCGAGCCCACCGTCATTGCCAACGCCGAGGGTGGCCGCACCACGCCGTCGGTTGTTGCCTTCTCCAAGTCCGGCGAGGTCCTGGTCGGCGAGATCGCCAAGCGCCAGGCCGTCAACAACATTGACCGCACCATCGCGTCCGTCAAGCGCCACATGGGCACTGACTGGACCGTCGCCATTGACGACAAGAAGTACACGGCGCAGGAAATTTCCGCCCGTATCCTCATGAAGCTTAAGAACGACGCCGAGTCCTACCTCGGTGAAAAGGTCACGGACGCCGTCGTCACCGTGCCGGCCTACTTCAACGACGCCCAGCGCCAGGCCACCAAGGAGGCCGGAGAAATCGCCGGCCTGAACGTCCTGCGCATCGTCAACGAGCCCACAGCGGCCGCCTTGGCCTACGGCCTGGACAAGGGCAAGGAAGACGAACTCATCCTGGTCTTCGACCTCGGCGGCGGAACCTTCGACGTCTCCCTCCTGGAGGTCGGCAAGGATGAGGACAACTTCTCCACCATCCAGGTCCGCGCCACCGCCGGTGACAACCACCTCGGCGGCGACGACTGGGACCAGCGCGTCGTGGAATACCTGCTGAACCAGCTCAAGGTCAAGGGCATCGACCTCACGAAGGACAAGATTGCCCTGCAGCGTCTCCGTGAAGCCGCGGAGCAGGCCAAGAAGGAACTCTCTTCCTCCTCCAGCACCAACGTTTCCCTCCAGTACCTGTCCGTCACCCCCGACGGCCCGGTCCACCTGGACGAGCAGCTGACCCGCGCCAAGTTCCAGGACCTCACCAAGGACCTGCTGGACCGCACCAAGAAGCCGTTCCAGGATGTCATCAAGGAAGCCGGCATCAAGCTCTCCGAGATCGACCACATCGTGCTCGTCGGCGGCTCCACCCGCATGCCGGCCGTCTACGACCTCGTCAAGGAACTGGCCGGCGGCAAGGAGCCCAACAAGGGCGTCAACCCCGATGAGGTCGTCGCCGTCGGCGCCGCCCTGCAGGCCGGTGTCCTCAAGGGCGAGCGCAAGGACGTGCTCCTGATCGACGTCACCCCGTTGTCCCTTGGCATTGAAACCAAGGGCGGCATCATGACGCACCTGATCGAGCGCAACACCGCCATCCCGACCAAGCGGAGCGAAACCTTCACCACCGCGGATGACAACCAGCCGTCCGTGGCCATCCAGGTCTTCCAGGGCGAGCGTGAGTTCACCCGCGACAACAAGCCGCTGGGCACGTTCGAGCTGACCGGCATCGCGCCGGCCCCCCGCGGCGTTCCGCAGGTCGAGGTCACCTTCGACATCGACGCCAACGGCATCGTGCACGTTTCGGCGAAGGACAAGGGCACCGGCAAGGAACAGTCCATGACCATCACCGGCGGCACCGCGCTGTCCAAGGAAGACATCGACCGCATGGTCCACGACGCCGAAGAGCACGCAGCCGAGGACAAGGCCCGCCGCGAGGCAACCGACACCCGCAACACGGCCGAGCAGCTCGCCTACTCCGTGGACAAGCTGATCGCCGACAACGCCGACAAGCTGCCCGAAGAGGTCAAGACCGAGGTCAAGGCCGACGTCGACGCCCTCAAGAAGGCCCTCGAAGGCACCGATGACGGCGCCGTGAAGACCGCGTTCGAGAAGCTGCAGGCTTCCCAGACCAAGCTCGGCGAAGCCATCTACGCCCAGGCCGGTTCCCCCGACGGCCACGCCGGTGCGCAGAGTGCCCCCGCAGGCGAGCCGGCAGCCGGCTCCGACGAGGACATCGTCGACGCCGAAATCGTTGACGAAGACGAGAAGAAGTAATCATGCCGCATCACGGTAACGAAGAAGAGCACGGTTCTTCCGAGAGCCGGCGCGACGCGGAACAGCAGGAGAACGAGCCGCAGAAGCCGGTGATCCACGACAACCGCAAGGTTGATCCGAAGACCGGCCAGGCCCGCCACCCCGGCCAGGAGCACGCAGCTGCCGCGGCAGACTCCGGGGACGCACTGTCCCAGGCGGAGGACATCCTCAACAGTGTTGAGGTGCCCGCCGCGGAATCTGTGGCCCAGGGCGCGCCCGCTGCCGAGGCGGAGGAGCTCAGGAATGACCTCCGCCGCCTGCAGGCCGAGTACGTCAACTACCGCAAGCGGGTCGAGCGCGACCGGGCCGTGGCGGGCGAGATGGCCGTCATCGGCGTCCTGAACGCGCTGCTGCCGGTACTGGACGACGTCGACGCCGCCCGCCAGCACGGCGACCTCGCGGACGGCCCTTTCGCCGCGATCGCCGCCAAACTGGAGGCTGCGCTGAAGACGTACGGACTGGTCCGCATCGACGAGACCGGCGTGGAGTTCGACCCGACCATCCACGAGGCCCTCATCCAGCAGCCCGGCACGGATATCGAAATCGACACCGTCAGCCAGGTGCTGCGCTCGGGCTACAAGTCCGGCGACCGTGTCCTCCGCGCTGCCCAGGTGATCGTGGCGGTACCGGCGTAGTCACCTATCGCGAAGCGAGACAAGGGGCCCCGCCCCTACGCGTGGCGGCTTAGGGTCCTGCGGACCCAAGCCGCCACGCTCCGATAGGCCCGATGCCACTCCCGGGCCCCTTGTCTCGCTCCGCTCAGCGGTTGTCTCGCCTAAGGTGAGATGAACGCAGCGCAGCTCGATAGGGGGCCGCGGCGTGGCGGGCACCGCGAAGCGGGCACGGCCCCCTATCCAGCGGAGCTCGAACGCAATACAGACTTTGAAAGGAAACGCCATTGGCTAGCCAGGACTGGGTGGACAAGGACTTCTACAAGATCCTTGGTGTCGCCAAGGACGCTTCCGACGCCGACATCAAGAAGGCTTACCGCAAACTTGCCCGGCAGCACCACCCGGACACCAACGCGGGGAACGTCGCGTCGGAGAAGAAGTTCAAGGACATCTCCGAGGCCTATTCCGTGCTCTCGGATCCCGATGAGCGCCAGCAGTACGACGCCATCCGGGCCATGGGCGGCGGCGCACGCTTTGCCCCTGGCGGAAGCGGCGGGGCCGGCGGCGGAGCTGGCTTCGAGGACCTCTTCGGCGGGCTCTTTACCGGCGGCGGAGGCCGCCACTCCGGCGGCTACAGCACGGCCGGCGGCATGCCGCCCGAGTTTGCAGATCTCTTCGGCGGCGGCGGATTCGGCGGCGGGGGCCAGTCCTTCCAGCGGGCTCCGCAGAAGGGCTCGGACCGCACCGCGTCGACCTCGATCTCGTTCGGCGGGTCCATCCGCGGCACCACGATCGGCCTGCGTGAACCGGACGGTGAGGTCATCGACGTCCGCATCCCGGCCGGCATCAAGGACGGACAAAAGGTCCGCGTCCGCGGCAAGGGGCAGTACGCCCCCGCCGGCAACGGCGACCTCATGGTCACCGTCTCGGTAAAGCCGCACGAATTCTACGTCCGCGACGGCGACAACCTCCGGATCCACGTCCCGGTCTCCTTCCCGGAGGCGGCCCTGGGCGCAGACATCGAGGTTCCGACGGTCGACGGCGACACGGTCAAGGTCAGGGTTCCGGCAGGGACGCCCTCGGGCAGGACCCTGCGCGTCAAGGGCCGCGGCGTCAAGCACGCCAAAGCCACCGGCGATCTGCTGGTGACGATCGACGTCGCTGTTCCGCGGAAGCTGAACAAGGAAGCGGAGGAGGCCGTGAAGGCCTTCGCCGCGGCCACCGCCAATGAGGACGTCCGCGCGGGCCTGGCAGCCAAGGCCCGGCTCTAGGAACGGGATCCAGCCATGGCCATCGACTTCGACCAGCCGATCTTCGTCATCTCCGTTGCCGCGGAACTGGCGGACATGCACCCGCAGACGCTGCGCCAGTACGACCGGCTGGGCATCGTCTCGCCCAGCCGTGCCCCGGGCAAGTCGCGGCGTTACTCGCAGCGGGATGTGAATATGCTTCGCGAGGTCCAGCGGCTCTCCCAGGAGGGGGTCTCGCTGGAGGGCATCAAGCGGATCCTCCAGCTGGAGAACCAGGTGGCCGCCCTGCAGCGCCGGGTCGGAGAACTGACTGAGGAACTGGGCCGGCGCCGCCAAGGGGCCGATTCGCGGATCTTCGCCGCAGGAACTGCCGGCGACGTCGTCAGCCTGGCCCGCGGCAAGCGTCCGCAGGCGCGGTCGCAGGCGCTGGTGGTGTGGCGGCCGAGGGGCATGGGCTAGGACTCATCTCGCGGTTTCCCCAGGTTTCCCTGGTGAGCAGGGCGGCGATGACACGGCCACGGGGAATGTGTCAACCATCACGTTTTTCAGTTACGTCGCAATGCCGGGGCAAGTAGCGGCAGGAGTAAACCGAGTACACCGGAACGCAATCAGGTACCCGACCATCCGATAGTCGGGTACCTGATTTGCGTGACTTCATGCCCATTCCGCGCGTTGAATTGGAGTGTCAGAAAAGGCTGGCATGACACGCCTACAGCTCCTACGGGAAGCCCGGGCGCGGAGCCAGCGCAGGAGCAGCGTAGACGCCGGGGGGCATCGCATGCATGATTCAACCGAGTTTGATCCGTCCAGGTGTGATTCGCCCAGGTTTGATTCGCCCCTTCGGGGCGGGTCCCGGCTGCGGCCAGTTGCGTTGACGGGCACGCCGTGAGCCCGGGGCTCCAGGCGGCCGTCCTGTTTGCCGGTTCCCTGCCGGGGCACATCCTGATGTCCCTGGGGCAGGCCCTGGTGGTCGTCTGCCTGTGCTTCGACTTCGTCCGCGCGGTCTCCGTGCCGCGATCCCGCAGCCGGTTCGTCGCCAACACGTGGTTCCGGACACTTGCACTGCCTTCCATCGTGGTCATGGCGTTCAGCGTGCTCCTCGATGCCGCCTCCGGCTCTTGGCCCGAGGTCGCCGCTGGAGTGTTCGTCATGGTCGCCGTGATCTTCAGGTGGCACCATGGCAGCGACGAGGACAGCTGGTGGACGGGCAAAGGCAAGGCCCTGGGCCGTTGGCTCCGGAACCGGGCAGCCTCCGGGTCCCTGGTTGCTCCGGCCACGGCCTGAAAAACTACGGCCTGAAAAAGACCTTGCTGTCCGGGCGTCCCAGGGTGTCCAATCCTTAACACAAGGCCCTGCAGGGCACGAGTGGATGCGACGCCGGGAGGTTCTCATGCCGTCGAAAGGCGCCAAGACGCCGTCAAGAGGACCGGTCCGGGGTACGTCTGACCTCCGGCGGGCAGACGCCAACGGCGTCGCGCCGCCGGAACAGCCGGACAAGGTCCGCAATGTGGCACTCGTGGGGCATTCCGGTTCCGGAAAAACGATGCTCACCGAGGCACTGCTTGCCGCCACCGGAGCCATCACCCGCAAGGGCTCGATCGCCGAGGGCACTACGGTGAGCGACTCGGATCCTTCCGCCATCGCGCAGCAGCGCTCCGTGGCGCTCGCGGTGGTGCCGGTGATGGTGGGGGACATCAAGGTCAACCTGCTGGACACTCCGGGCTATACGGATTTCATCGGCGAGCTGAGGGCAGGGCTCCGGGCGGCGGATGCGGTGCTGTTCGTCGTCTCGGCCACCGACGATGTCGACGCAGCGACCACGGCGCTTTGGAGCGAGTGCCAGCGGCTCGGGATGCCGCGGGCCGTGGTCATCAGCCGCCTGGACCATCCGCGTGCGGACTTCGACGCCGCCATCGCCCGCTGCCGCCTGGCATTCGGCGACTCCATCCTCCCGCTCTACCTGCCGGTCCCCGCGGACGGTCCCGTCACGGGGCTGCTGGGACTGCTGACCGGCACGGTCTCCGACTACAGTGATGCGGAACCGGCGCCGGCCACCCGGGCCGCGACCGGCGTCGAACTCGCCGCCGCGGAGTCCGCACGGGGCGCGCTGATCGAAGGGATCATTGCCGAGAGCGAAGACGAGACGCTCATGGACCGCTATCTCGGAGGCGAGGAAATCGCCCCCGACGTCCTGATCACCGATCTGGAGACGGCCGTGGCCCGCGGGTCCTTCCACCCGGTGCTGCCGGCGTCGGCGGAGTCCGGGCTCGGCCTGGCGGAACTGCTCGAGGTCCTGGTGCGTGCGTTTCCGACGCCGGCGGAGCGCGGCGTCCCCGCAGCGACCGACCTCGACGGGGTGCCCGCCGGCGCGCTCGGCTGCGACCCCGACGGTCCGCTGCTCGGGGAAGTGGTCCGTACGACGATCGACCCGTTCCTTGGCCGCGTCTGCCTGGTGCGCGTTTTCTCCGGCGTGGTGCGGGAAGACGCCGCCATCCATGTGGGCGGCCGCGGAATGGCCGACCGCGGCCACGAGGACCACGACAGCGACGAGCGGGTCACCCACCTGTACTCGCCACTGGGATCAGGACTGCGGCCAGTGCCGTTCTGCGTCGCGGGGGATATCTGCGCGCTGACCAAGCTGGGCACCGCCGAGACCGGCGACACGATTTCGGCCAAGGAACTGCCGCTGCTGGTGGCCGCCTGGGACATGCCGGACCCGCTCATGCCGGTCGCCATCGAAGCCGCCACGCACGGCGACGAGGACGCCCTGGCCAGGAACCTGGGGAAGGTCACTGCCGGGGACCCGACGCTGCGGGTGGAACGCAACTCCGAAACCCACCAGCTGATCCTGTGGTGCATGGGCGAGGCGCACGCCGACGTCGTCCTGGGCAGGCTGCGGGACCAAGGGGTGAACCTGCAGAGCGTCCAGGTCATCACGCCGCTGCGGGAGACGTTTGCCGCGCCGGCCGCCGGACACGGGCGCTATGTCAAACAATCCGGCGGCCACGGCCAGTACGCGGTGTGCGACATCGAGGTGGAACCGCTTGACCGCGGCGGCGGGTTC
Organism: Arthrobacter sp. 10N44_2; assembly: GCF_056394385.1. Lineage (NCBI taxonomy): Bacteria > Bacillati > Actinomycetota > Actinomycetes > Micrococcales > Micrococcaceae > Arthrobacter > Arthrobacter sp. 10N44_2. The sequence continues at coordinate 125,763 of NZ_JBFTHT010000006.1, forward strand.
GAGTTTGTCGACAAGACCGTTGGCGGCGTGATTCCCGGGCCGTTCATTACCTCGGTGGAAAAGGGCGTCCGGGCCCAGATGCAGAAAGGCGTCTCGGCCGGGTTCCCGGTAGTGGATATCAAGGTAACGCTGATCGGCGGCAAGACGCACAGCGTGGATTCCTCCGATGCTGCCTTCCAGGCGGCCGGGGCGCTGGCCCTCCGGGAGGCGGCCGGGGCAACCCGCATCCAGTTCCTGGAGCCGGTCTCGTCCGTGACCATCAGCGTTTCGGAGGACCACGTGGGCGCCGTGATGAGCGACTTGTCCTCCCGGCGGGCACGCCTGACCGGAACCACCTCCGCCGGCGCCGACGGCACCGAGATCAGCGCCGAGGTGCCGGACCAGGAACTGTTGCGGTACGCGGTGGAGTTGCGGGCCCTGACCGCCGGCAGCGGCCGGTTCCGGCGCAGCTACCTGCGGCACGAACCCGTGCCGCAGGCGCTGCGCTGATGGCCCCTGCAAAGCGCAGCGTCAGCCGTTGATGACCTGCGGAACGCCGAGGGCCTTGAGGCCTTCGACACCGAATTCGAGTCCGTAGCCGGATTGCTTCGCGCCACCGAACGGGATGCGGGGGTCCACGGCCCCGTGCTTGTTGATCCAGACGGTGCCAGCCTCGAGCCGGGCCGCCACCTTGCGGGCTTCGGCGGGGTCGGAGGACCAGACCGAGGCGCCGAGTCCGACGTCGACGGCGTTGGCCATGGCGATGGCCTCGTCCACGGTGCCGTAGCGGATGATCGGCAGGGCGGGGCCGAACTGCTCCTCGGCGACCAGCGGGTTGCTGTTGGCGATGTCCGCGACGAGGGTGGTGGGGTAGAAGTTCCCGGGCTGGTCGTTCTCCGGGTTGCCGCCGAGCAGGATCCTGGCGCCGGAGTCGCGGGCTGCCTCGACGAGCCTGGCGACGATATCGAACTGCTGGCGGTTCTGCAGCGGGCCCAGGACGTTGGCCTCGTCGAGTCCGTTGCCCATGGGCATGGCACGGGCCACGCTGGCGAGTTCCTCGCAGACGGCGTCGTAAATGGCGTCGTGGACGTAGAGGCGCTTGAGCGCCGCGCAGGTCTGGCCGGTGTTGATGAAGGCGCCCCAGAACAGGCCCTCGGCTATCCCCTTGGGGTCGGCGTCGGGCAGGACGATGCCGGCGTCGTTGCCGCCGAGCTCCAGGGTGAGGCGCTTGACGGTGTCGGCGGAGGATTTGATGATGGCCTTGCCGGTGGCGGTGGAGCCGGTGAACATGATCTTGCCGACCGCGGGGTGTCCGGCCAGGGCCTCGCCGACGTCGCGGCCGCCGGAGACCGCCGTGAGGAGGCCTTCGGGGAGTTCCTGGTTGAGGATTTCGACGAGGGCAAGAACGGACAGCGGGGTGTATTCGGACGGCTTGACGACGACGGCGTTGCCCATGCGCAGGGCTGGGGCGAGCTGCCAGACGGTGATCATCATGGGCCAGTTCCAGGGGCCGATCGCGCCGACGACGCCGATGGGCCGGTAGTGCAGTTCGGCGCGGGTTTCGCCGTCGTCCACCACGGTTTCGGGGTCCAGGGGCGTGCCGGCGGCGACGCGGAGCCAGGCGGCGCAGGCGCCGACCTCAAAGCGGGCGTTCGGGCCGTTCAGCGGTTTGCCCTGCTCGCGGGAGAGCAGGCGGGCGAGTTCCTCGGCGGAGCGTTCGACGGCGTCGGCGGCCCTGAGCAGCGCGGCGGACCGGGCGTCGTGGCCCCGTGCGGCCCAGGCCGGCTGCGCGGCGGCTGCGGCGGCGATGGCGGCTTCGAGGTCCTGAACGGTGTGGACCGGTGCTTCGCCGACCGGCTGTCCGGTGGCCGGGTCAAAGATCGTGCGGGTTTCCCCGGCCACCGGGGTGATCGAGGCGAGTAGGGCGTCGTAGGTTTCCATGGGGGTACTCCACATCGAGTAGGTCAGAGAACGCGGCCGGTGCGGCCTAAGAGTGCTGTTTCAAGCGTGCTCCGGCGAGGGGCCGAGGGGCTTGTCTATCCGCGAAGAGCTGTTGTGCGGGAGCGAACGGAACACCGAAAGCTATTCCTGAGGCTGCGGACCCGAGGGCGTCCGGCCCGCCGTGCGGCCGGCACAGGGCCTGGTGCTGACTACGCTCAGGAACAACAACCGGTCGCTAATCGACAAAAGCGTGACGGGCGCCACCTGCCATGCTGGATTTCACGGTGCAACGCACCCCATCTCCCAGACTCATGACCGTTAAGAAGGATCCGATGAGTATTTCAAATTCAGATTCCCGGACCGCAGAATCCAGCCCCCGCACGGAGCACTCCACCGCGCTGCGTGCCGGCAGCGTCGGCGTCATGGGCATTCTCTTCTTTGTTTTGTCAGCCCAGGCGCCGTTGACCGGAATCGTCGGGGCATCACCCCTGGCCGCGGCGCTCGGCAACGGCGCCGGCGCCCCCGGCGCGTATCTGGTGGTGGGCATCGTCATCGTGATCTTCGCGGTCGGCTTCGTGGCCATGAGCCGGAAGATCCAGGCCAACGGCGCCTTCTACGCCTATGTCACCGCCGCCTTCGGACGGAAGGTCGGCGCGGGAGCGGCGTGGCTCGCGCTCCTCGCGTACAGCACGGTCCAGGCCGCGATGTATGGGCTGTACGGCGCGGCGTTCTCGGGCCTCCTCGGATCTGCCGGGATCGTGGTCCCTTGGTGGCTTCTGGCCGCCATCACCATGGCGGGCGTGCAGGTGCTGGGCTCCCTCAACATCGAACTCGGGGCGCGGGTCCTGGCGGTGCTCGTGGGCCTGGAGGTCGCCATCCTGCTCATGTTCGGCTTCACCGTGCTGTTGCGGGGCGGCGGGCCGGAGGGGATCAGCCTGGCGGCGTCCTTCTCTCCCGCGGCGATCGGCGCAGGCGCCCCGGGCGTTGCCATCATGTTCGCCGTCGCCTCCATGTTCGGCTTCGAATCAACGGCCATCTACTCGGCCGAGGCCAAGGACGCCCACCGCACCGTCGCCCGGGCCACGTACCTTTCGGTAGTCGTCATCGCGGTCTTCTTCTCCTTCATTTCCTGGATGCTGGTCAGCTACTACGGACCCTCGCATGTCATCGACGCCGCGGGCGCGGCCCTCGAATCGGGCGATTCCACCGCGTTCGTGCTGACGCCGATGGTGGAGCTGTTCGGGCCGTGGGCCGGAACGGTCACCGGCATGCTGCTCGTGACCTCCCTGCTGGCCGGCATCATCGCCTTCCACAACGGCATCAACCGCTACCTCCATTCGCTGGCCCTGCGCGGGTCGATGCCCCGCGGAGTGGCCCGGACCAACCGGCACAAGGCGCCCGCTGTCGCTGCGCGGATCCAGACCGCGGTCGCCTTCCTGCTCGTGGTGCCGTTCGCGGTGCTGTCCCTGGATCCTGTCCTCACCCTCTTTTCCTGGTTCAGCGGGTTGGCCGTGGCCGCGCTCCTGGTGCTGTACATGCTCTGCTCGCTGGCCGTCGTCGCCTACTTCCGGCGGGAAAGGGTGTCCGGCCAGCTCTGGCAGACCGCGGTGGCACCGGTGCTCGCCACCCTGCTGCTTGGCTGGGTCCTGTCCCTCGTCATCATCAACTTCACCGCTCTGATCGGCGGCAGTGCCGAAACGGCCGTGGGACTGCTGCTGACCGTACCCCTTGTGTTTACCGCCGGTGTGCTGGTGGAAATTGCCGTGGAGCGCAGGGCCGCGCGCGCAGGGGTCACTGCCTGACGGCGGGCCCTGCCCAGGGCGCCGTCCTGCTCCGGATGTCTTATTTCGACACGTTTATCCTCATCGCTGTCGCTCCGTCCGTAACATTGAAACTAATAGAGGCTTCGGCTTGCCAAGTTCGCTGTAAAGGACTAGTCCGCATTGTCACTCGAATCATTGCCCGTCCTGGACTTCTCCCGATTGAATGCAGGGCCTGAGGAGGCCTCCCAGTTTCGGGACGAGCTGCGTAACGCCATGCATGAAGTCGGGTTCCTTTATCTGGCGGGCCATGGCATCCCGCAGAAGCTCGTTGACGACATGCTCGACGTCGCACGCCGCTTCTTCGAACTGCCCGAGGAACAGAAGCTCTCCGTCGAGAACGTCCACAGCCCGCAGTTCCGCGGCTACACCCGCGTCGGCGGCGAACTCACGGACGGGGCGGTGGACTGGCGCGAGCAGATCGATATCGGCGTCGAGCGTGACGCTGTGGAGCCGGATGCCGGCGTCGCTGACTACTGGCGCCTGGAGGGGGCCAACCTATGGCCGGACGCACTGCCCGAAATGCGGGCGATTGTCTCTGAGTGGACCGAACGGCTGAGCGCCATTTCCCTCGCTCTCCTGCGGGCGCTTGCCGTGTCCCTGGGAGCGCCCGAGGACACCTTCGACGCGGCTTTTGCCGCACGGGCTTTTCCCCTGCTTAAGGTTGTACGTTATCCGGGGGAGTCCAATCCGGAGCCCAAGCAGGGGGTCGGGTCCCACCGCGACGGCGGCGTCCTGACGCTCCTTCTGGTCGAACCCGGAAAGGGCGGACTCCAGGTCGAGTATCAGGGGAAGTGGATCGACGCACCTCAGGTGCCCGGAACATTCGTGGTCAACATCGGCGAGATGCTCGAACTGGCCACAAATGGCTATCTAAAGGCGACTCTGCACCGCGTGATCTCGCCCCTGCGCGGCACTGACAGGCTCTCTGCCGTTCTTCTACAACCCTGCGCTGGACGCGACCATGCCGAAGCTTGCGGTGAGCCCGGAGTTTCAGTCCAAGGCCCGCGGACTGTCCGTTGACCCGACCAACAGCCCGATCCTGGAAACCTACGGAGACAACGCTCTTCGCTACCGGCTCCGGGCCCACCCGAACGTCGCCGCAGTTCACCACGCGGATCTGATCACGAACTGACGTTGGCGCCGGTGCTGACGACGGCAGGTGCTCTCGGCAGGGGGTGAAGGCCAGGCTCAGGCGCCGCGCCGCCAGTCGCTGGGGGACTCACCGAAGGCATCACGGAAGGAGCGGCTGAAATGGGCCGCATCCAGGAAGCCCCAGCGCGCGGCCACGGCTCCGACCGGCATTCCGGCCAGGAGCGGATCGCGCAGTTCGCGGCGCGCCCCCTCCAGCCGCTGGGTCCGGATCCAGCTCGCCACGGTGGTCCCGGATTCATGGAAGACGTTGTGCAGGTGCCGGGTGGAGATGAAATGGGCCGCCGCGATGGACGCCGGTGACAGCATTGGATCGGCCAGGTGGGCATCGATATACTCGCGGACGGATGCCGCCAACAGGGCCTGGGGCCTCATACGGTCGGGGGACATGTCCAGTTCCGAATGCAGCATCGTGGAGACGAGATCAAGGGCGTTGGTGGCCAGCCGCGATCCGCTGGGGCCGCTCAGCGCCTCCAGGTTCTCCGCGAGATGGGCGATGAAGGGGCCGACGATCGCGGCGAGGCCCCCGTCGGCGGCCATCCGCAGCGCCGAAAGCTGCGCGATGCAGTCCGGCGGCAGGGACAGCGCGTCCCAGGGAAACATCAACACCATGAGCCGGGCGTCGCCCTCGAAGGCAAGCGTGTACGGGCGGCTGGTGTCATAGATGGAGAGATCCCCCGGATGCAGGACTGCCTCGCGGTTGTCCTGGATCAGGAGTCCGGTACCCTGCAGCTGGAGATTGAGCTTGAAATAGCGCTGGTTGGACTGCGCAATCAGCGCCGGCGTGCGGTGGACCTCATGGCTCGAGGAGGAGACCTCGACGAGTGCCACACGGTCCAGCCTGCGGGCCCGCATGCGGCCGCGGAAGTTGTCCGCATCGGCGCTCGAGGCGGCCAGGGGAACGAAGGACTCCGCGACCAGGTGCCTCCAGTGGTCGAAAGATTCTGCTGTGCTGGTGAGGACATGCTGTCCGGCGGGGCTGGCCACTGGGCGGGTTGCAACTGCAGTCATCGAAGATCCTGACGCCGTCATAATTCTTGGAATGTGTCATGGGACACAGTCCTTTCAGGGTAGCGGCGCGGCCCGCCGATGTCATCTTTTTTCGACGCTCGGCGAATAAAGATTGCCTGGGGCCTAGCAGGCCAGCAGGGTCAGGAAGCCCTCCAGCTGCTCGTTCAGCCCGAGTTCCACCTGGCCTTCCGGGGTGAGTGCCGCCGTAATCTGCGCGCCGAGAAGGAGGTTGAGCAGCTGCCCGGCCAGGGCGGCGTCGTCGACGGCGGTGGTGACGGCGCCGGCCTGCCGCGCCTCGGCAAGGTACCGCCGCATCGCCGCAAGCCACTGCTCCATCGAATCCCGGTGGATCCGGGCCTTGCCGGGGTCATTGATGGCCTTCTGCCAGAACGGGATGACAATCCGGGCCTCGTTGATCCGCTCCTCATCCAGCGGCAGCACCTCGACGCAAAACGACCGCAGGGCCGCCAGCCCGGCCTGCCCGGCGGTGACTCCAGCGATGCGCTCGTTGGTGCGGCTGAAGACGTGCCCGAACGCGAAGGTCAGCAGGTCATCCTTGGTAGGGAAGTAGGGCTTGAGGGCGCCGTTCGCGAAACCTGCCTCGAGGGCAATTTCCCGCATGGTGGCACTTTCGATCCCGAGCCGGGCGATGATCCGCCACGTGGCGTCGACGAGTTCAAGCCGCCGCTGGTCGTGGTCGACAATCTTTGGCACCGGACAGCTCCCCAAATATTTTGCGTCGGACTCTTGTGGCACAGCTTACATTTCCGTATTCTCTACAACTATAGAAAATAAAGTTCTGACCCGCCAGGGTCACCGAACGAAGGCCGTCATGATGACCGCACAAACTGACACCCGCACCCCTTACAGCCCCTACAGCCTGGCCACGGGCGCCGAAATCACCGCGGTCCAGGGCATCCTGCGTGCCGCGGGACTGCTGGGCGGGACCCGGCGCATCGCGTACCTCGGTCTGCTGGACCCCGCCCGGAACGCCCCGGCCGAAAGTGAGGACCGCCGGTTCCGGGTCTTCCTGCACGATGCCGCAGGGGGAAGGCCGGCCGATGTGACCGTTTCGGTCTCCAGCGGCACGGTGGTTACCGCCGTCGAGCTGGACACGGCGGCGACCGGCGAGCTCCCGGTGCTCGAGGAGGAATTCGAAGTCGTCGAACAGCTCCTGGCCACGGACGAGCGCTGGCTCAAGGCCCTCGCCAGCCGCGGTCTGGACGTCAGCAAGGTCCGCGTTGCCCCGCTGTCCGCCGGCGTCTTCGAGTACCCGGAGGAAAGGGGCCGCCGGATCCTGCGTGGCCTGGCCTTCGTGCAGGACTTCCCCGAGGACAGCGCCTGGGCGCACCCGGTGGACGGGCTCGTGGCCTATGTCGACGTCGTGAGCCAGGAAGTGACGCAGGTGCTGGACACCGGCGCCGTCCCGATTCCCACGGAGCACGGCAACTACACCGATCCGGAGCTCACCGGCCCGCTGCGCACCACGCAGAAGCCCATCAACATCACGCAGCCGGACGGGCCCAGCTTCACGGTCACCGGCGGCAACCACGTCGAATGGGAAAAATGGAGCCTCGACGTCGGGTTCGACGTCCGCGAGGGGGTGGTGCTGCACAACCTTGCCTTCCAGGACGGCGACCGCCTGCGGCCCATCATCAACCGCGCATCGATCGCCGAAATGGTGGTCCCGTACGGGGACCCGTCGCCGATCCGGTCGTGGCAGAACTACTTCGACACCGGCGAATACCTCGTGGGCCAGTACGCCAACTCCCTGGAACTGGGCTGCGACTGCCTCGGCGAGATCACCTACCTCAGCCCCGTCATCAGCGACGCCTTCGGCAACCCCCGCGAGATCCGCAACGGCATCTGCATGCACGAGGAAGACTGGGGGATCCTGGCCAAGCACAGCGACCTCTGGACGGGCATCAACTACACCCGCCGCAACCGCCGCCTGGTGATCTCGTTCTTCACCACCATCGGCAACTACGACTATGGCTTCTACTGGTACCTCTACCTCGACGGCACCATCGAGTTCGAGGCCAAGGCCACCGGCGTGGTTTTCACCTCCGCCTACCCCGAAGGCGGCTCGGCCAATATCTCCCAACTGGCTCCGGGCCTGGGCGCCCCGTACCACCAGCACCTGTTCAGCGCGCGGCTGGACATGGCGGTCGACGGCCTCACCAACCGGGTCGAGGAAGAGGATGTGGTCCGCCAGGGAATGGGCGAGGGCAACGAACGCGGCAACGCGTTCTCCCGGAAGCGGACTGTCCTGGCGCGCGAGTCGGAAGCCGTCCGGGAAGCCGACGCGCGCAGCGGCCGGACCTGGATCATTTCCAACCCGGAATCACGCAACCGCTTGGGCGATCCCGTGGGCTACAAGCTGCATGCCCAGGGCCAGCCCACTCTCCTGGCGGACCCGGAGTCCTCCATCGCCCGGCGCGCGGCCTTTGCCACGAAGGACCTGTGGGTCACGCGGTTCGCGGAGGAGGAGCGGTACCCCACGGGCGACTTCGTCAACCAGCACGCCGGGGGAGCAGGCCTGCCGGCCTACATTGCCCAGGACCGCGACATCGACGGCCAGGACATCGTGGTGTGGCACACCTTCGGCCTGACCCACTTCCCGCGTCCGGAGGACTGGCCCATCATGCCGGTGGACACGGTCGGCTTCAAGCTCCGGCCCGAGGGCTTCTTCGACCGCAGCCCCGTGCTGGACGTGCCGGCCAACGCTCAACAGTCCTCTGGCTGCCATGGCGATGGCGACGCCGGCGCACACTGCCACAGCTAGGCCGACGCCGTGAGTGTCGCAGCCAGCTTGGGCCGCCGGGCCGGCCCCGCCGGCGTCGTCTTCCATTCCCGGATCTGCGCCGCCGTGACCGCGGCGTCGTGCCTCGCGCATCTGTGGCTGGCCGCCGGGAACCAGCACGGGACCTGGCTGAACGTGCTCATGCTCGCCATGGTGGCAGTGTGCCTGCCGTGCGCCGTGCACATCTGGCGCCACGGCAGGCTCAGGGCCCTTCGCCAGGTGATGGCCGCGGCGCTGGCCATGACTGCGGTGCACGCGGTCCTGCTCCTCGGCACGGGAGCCGGCGGCACGGGCCACAGTCACCATGGAACCGCCGCAGCGGCCGCAGGGGCCGGCGGCGCCGGTGCGGCGCCGTCGGGCTCCGGGGCGCTGCTGGCAGTCATCGCGCTGGAAATGACGACGGCGCTAATCGCCGCGACGCTGCTGGCCCGGCTGCGGGCGGACCCCGGTCGGCCGTATCTTGGTTGAAGCGCAGCTGAAGCGCTGCTTCCGGGTTGGTCAGCGTCAGTCGTTGAACAGGCCCGCCAGGTCCTCCGCCGTCAGGGCGCCGCCGGTGAGTGCGTCGCCTTCCATGACGTCGGCGAAGAGCTGGGATTTTTTCGCCTTGAGCGCCATGACCTTCTCCTCGATCGTGTCCTTGGCGACCAGCCGGTAGACCATGACGTTCCGGGCCTGGCCGATCCGGTGGGTCCGGTCCACGGCCTGGGCCTCCGATGCCGGGTTCCACCACGGGTCCAGCAGGAACACGTAATCGGCCTCGGTGAGGTTCAGGCCGAAGCCGCCGGCCTTGAGGCTGATGAGGAATACCGGTGCGGCGCCGTTCTTGAACTCGTTCACGACGTCGGTGCGGTTGCGTGTGCCGCCGTCGAGGTAGCAGAACTCGATGTTCTCCTCGACCAGGCGCTCCCGGACCTTGCCCAGGAAACCGGTGAACTGGCTGAAGATCAGGGCCCGGTGCCCTTCGGCCACCAGGTCCGCGAGCTGCTCGAACAGGACATCGAGCTTGCTGGAACGCACCCCGGACAGGGAGGGATCGATCAGCGAGGGATCCAGGCTCAGCTGCCGGAGCAGGGTCAGCGACTGGAAGATGGTGAACCTGTTCTTGTTGACGTCCTCAATCAGGCCCAGGATCTTCTGGCGCTCCCGCTGCAGGTGGGTCTGGTAGACCTTCTGGTGCCGCGGGTTCAGCACGACTTCCAGGATCTGTTCCTGCTTGGGCGGCAGGTCACTGATGACCTGTTCCTTGGTGCGCCGCATCATGAGCGGCCGGACACGCCGCCGGAGCTTGTCCAGCTGCCCCTTGTCACCGTTCTTCTCCACCGGCTTCTGGTAATACTCGGCGAACCGTTTGGGGCTGGAAAAGAGCCCGGGAGCCACGATCGAGGTCAGTGCCCAGAACTCCATCAGGTTGTTCTCCAGCGGCGTGCCGGTGATGGCGAGTTTGAAGGCGGCGGGCAGTTTGCGGGCGCACTGGTAGGCCTTGGACTGGTGGTTCTTGACGAACTGCGCCTCGTCCAGGACCAGCCCGGCCCAGGTCTGGGAGGCGTAGGCCTCGTAGTCGATCCGGAACAGGGCGTAGGAGGTGATGATGATGTCCGCTCCGGCCATCGCCTCGGCCGGGTGCGAGCCGCTCTTGGCGAAGGTTTCGCCGATGGCGCGCACGCTGAGCCCGGGCGCGAACCGTGCCGTTTCCGCCTCCCAGTTGCCCACCACGGAAGTGGGGGCGACGACGAGGAACGGGGCGGCCCCGGACCCGGCTTCATCGCCTGCGGCGGCGTCTTTTGCGGCGCAGATCAGTGCGAGGGCCTGGACGGTCTTGCCCAGGCCCATGTCGTCGGCCAGCACGCCGCCGAGGCCGTGGCGGTACAGGAAGCTCAGCCAGTTGAAGCCCTCCAGCTGGTACGGGCGCAGCTCGGCGTTCAGCGACCCGGGCAGCGGAAGGCCCTTGATGCCGCCTTCAAGCAGACCGCCCACGGACTCGCGCCACGCCGCGGCCTGTTCATCCACGATGCCCAAGTGTGCGAGCTCGTCCCACAGCCCGGCCTGGAAGCGGCTGATCTGCAACGGGGCGTCCTTGTCGCCGGGGTTGTCCTGCAGGGAGCGGGCCTCGTCTATCAGGGCCCGCAGCTGGTGCAGCTCCGGCAGGTCCAGCGCGAAGTACGCCCCGCTGGGGAGCAGCATGCGGGTCTGGCCGGCGGCGAGGGCGGAAAACAGTGCTGCGAAGGAAACCGGCTGGCCCTCCAGGGTGATGACGATGCCCAGATCGAACCAGTCGCGGCTGTCCGTCGCCTTTGTGGAGATCGCCACCACCGGGGCCTCGTCGGCTTCGCGGTAGTCCGCAATCTCGCCGGAGGTATCCACGGAGACGTCGGGGAGGTCGCGGAGCCGGGGGAGCACGTCCTCGGTGAAGGCGAGGGTGTCCAGTCCGGCCAGCTCTGCCGTGGCCGCCAGGCGCGGCGTGCCCCAGCCGCCGGTCGCGGATTCGCCCAGGGCAGGCACGACGTCCCAGGGCTGCCCGACCGCCTCGAGGATGCGAGCCTCGGCCGGGTCGTCCCGGTAGCCGTGATCGCCCGGGTGCCGCCACAGCGGCTGCGCCGTGACGAGGTTTCCGGACGTGTAGTGCCATTCCCAATGCAGCCGGACCCGGTGGTCGGCCCCGTAATTGGCCAGCAGGGACAGGGTGGGGACGGCGAGCGTGGGCAGTTCCACCGACTCGTCGGAGGCGGTAACCCGGGCGGTTTGCTTGAGCTTGGGGTAAAACCCGGTCAGGAAGCGGCTTTCGTCCCGTGCGGGGATGTGCAGGGTGGTCCCGCCCGTGACGAAGGTCAGCAGTTCCTCGCTGAGACCGCTTTCCAGCGGGGCAAGGGTGATGACGGGGTCCGCGGGGGCGGTACCGGGCAGGGCGCCGCCGCCGGACGCCAGGAAGATTCCGTGCGCCGGGCGGCCGATGGTCCCGACCGACGCCGGATCCACCACCTCACCTTCGACCGTGATGGTCGGCGCGAGCTCGAGACCGCCGTCGTCCCCGCCTGTGCCGATGCGTGCCAGGTTCAGCCCGACGGCGGCAGGCTGCTCGGCCAGCCGCACCGGCTCCGTGCCGCGGCTGTGCACCAGGGCGACGCCGATTTTCTGGGCCTGGGACAGCAGGCTCCACAGGTTCTTGCCGGCGTAGGTGTTCAGTCCCAGCCACAGTCCGGTGCCGGAGTGCTGGCGGTTTGCCACAGCGGTGTGCGAGGCGAGGAATTCCTGCATCCACTCGACGTGCGCCTCGTTGCATTCGCGCCGGTAGTTCAGGTAGCTCAGCGTGCTCCAGGAGACGTCGCCGCGGATCCACTTGCCCTTGGCGCCCATGATGACGGGGCGTGCCTTGAGCTGGCGGACGCTGCGGAGCGGGTCGCGGCGGCCCGTGTAGGAAAAGTGCGGGGCGGGTTCCTCGACGTCGAACTGGAGCGCCAGCGGGGTGCCGTTGGCGGACGGCGTGATCCCCGGGTGGGCGATCAGGGGGCTAAGGGCCTGCTCCCAGTCGGCCATTTCCGGTGGCGCGCTTTGGCGGGACAGCCGCGTGCCCTCGGCGGGGGCCAGCAGCTGCATCCTGGTGGCGGGGTTGTCTTCGGCCGCGAAGAGCAGGGCCGCCACGTGCTTGCAGTCCTTGCGGACCGGGCAGCTGCAGACGCCCACCGTGCAGCTCCAGCCGCCTGCCTTCCGGACCAGCTTCGCCGTCGTGGAATAGGGCACGTCGGAACCGCCCCGCACCTTGCCCAGCAGCAGGCCTGTGGCGGCGTCGAAGGAGATCCCGGAAACGCGGCTCCCCATGGCGTAGGCGAGCCCGGCCGCGAGGGAGCGGTCGTTGATCGCGGGAGTCTGTATTGCCAGTGCCGCACTCTCGTCCGGATGGGATGGCATGTGCGCGCTACTTTCGGCAGGTGGTCATCTGATCCATCTTACCGAGCCGGCCGGGACCCCGGAACTTCGCCGCCGCCCGCACAAGCGCCGCTCAAACTTCGCCTGACGTTCAACCGGGGCTCGGCCGCCCGCCGTGACGACGGCCCTACCGTGGAGAGGTCCGGAGTATCAGCAGCGCCAGCAGTAAGGATTCCGCATGACCCACAATGAGCCCACCATCCAGTCCGCCCACAGCTACCCCACCGTGCTGACCACCGAAAGCCTCAAAGGCGGAAACGAGGACGTTGTCGACGCGAACGTCAACGTGGTCAACGCCATGTTCGAGGAGTTGCTGGACACGGAAGAGATCTCCCCGGCCGCGCTGCGCAGTTACTACGTGGACTTCTACCTCACGCAGGCGCTGGCCGGCGGCTTCGCGCAGTACGTGTTCACCGCGCCCGAACGCGAGGAAGTCGACCCCTACGTCCGGGAAGGCCTGGAGGCCATGGGTGCCGCCGCGCACCTGGACCTCTTCAACCGCACGGTGGCCGCCTTCGGCGCACTGAGCGACACCGACGTCGACAGCTACCTCGACGGCGGCAGCGGCTGGGCCGCCGGAAGCACAGAGGAAGACGAACCGGGCGACGGGGTCTCCGACGCCGTTCGGCGCATCGAAGAACTGGACGGGGAATTCGAGTCGATCCTCGCAACAGAGGACATCGCTGCGCTGAATGCCGCGTGGCTGCGCGGCCAGGAGGACTTGCTGGTCCTTTCCGACGACGACCTCGACGCCCACATTGCCGGGCGGGTGGCCCGGCTTTCCGACCTCGCGGAGCGCCAGGCGGCAGCCGCCGAGGAGGCGCTCCTGGACGCGCCGGAGTTCGAGCAGATCATCCGCGAGCTGTGCGCCCTCGCGGGCCACAGCCTGGTGCGGATCACCATGGGCGATCCGAATTATGAGCACAACGGGGAAACCACCCTGGCCTGGCACTTCACCACGGAACAGGGCGAATTCCTCATGCTGGAGGACGACGACGAGGCCTTCATGCTCAATCCGCGGACCCAGGAAATCCTCGCGGCTGTGGAGTTCGAAGAGGCTGTTGACTTCGAAGGGGCTGTTGAGTTCGCAGGGTCAGCGGAGTTCGAAAAGGCCCGCCCGTAGGCGGCCTCCGCGACAGTTTTCCGGTACGGCCGGCGTCTGCCCCCAAATGCAGGCGCCGGCCGTGCCGTGTTGAGCAACCCGTGCCGACTAACTCTGGCCCGGCCGTGCCGGGTTTAGTTTTCCTGCCCGGCGGACCGGGCCCGGCGGATCCGCGGCCGGTGAGCCTACCCGGCCGGCGGTGCCGTGATCATTTCCCCGGAGGGTGACACGAGGAACCAGACCCCGCCGACGCCCTGGCCGTTGATGTCCCCCGCGGCCTGGTCCTTGGAGTAGTAGTAGATCGGCATCCCGTTGATGGTCACCTGCATCTTTCCGTCAGCCGTGGGAATGGTTCCGACCTTGCCGGTGACGCCGTTAACTGTGGGAGTCGCCGTCGTCGACGTGACAGCGGGCCACGACGTCAGGCACGCGCCGGTGCAGACGCTGTTCCCGGAATCCTTCGTGTTCTTGGTGAAGAAATAGACGCTCAGTCCCTGGTCGGCCACCACGATCTGGCCCGCCTTGGACTCGCCCACCGAGAGCTCCGCCGCGGTCATGGACGACGGCGCGGAACTCGCCGGCGCGCTGGACCCTGCGGGAGCCGACGTGGCCGGTGCCGCCGACGTCGGCGTCGTGGTCGTTCCGCCGCCGCAGCCGGACAGGAGGGCGGCCAGAGCGAACGCGGACAAGCCAATGCTGAGATGCTTCTTCATTTGCTGCTCCTAGACTCGAGCCAGCCCAACTCGGAGGCCGGCGCTACGAGATACGACGCCATGGAGAGCGGAATGGTTCATGGCGGAACCGACATGTTCGTGTCGGGCTGTCCTGGGGCACACTGAACTATTGGGCCTGCCCGTACGTCGTAGAGGGGCAGAGCACGAATTTCCGGGAGGTGGGCAATGCCGCTGGACGAAGACGTCGTGGCTGCGATTTACCGCGACCACGGAACGGCCCTGAAACGCTTTGTCCTCAGCGTCTCCCGGGATCCTCAGCTCGCCGACGACGTCGTCCAGGAGACGGTGCTGCGGGTCTGGCAGCAGGCGCCGCAGATCACTGGCAGCCTGCGCAGCTACCTGTTCCGGACGGCCCGCAACATCATGATCGACAATTACCGCAAGGCCCAAAGGCGGCCGCAGGAAGCCGGCGACCGCGATGTCCAGGCCCTCCCGGAAGGCGGCGTCGGCGCCGGGCGCATTGACGAGCTGCTCAACAAGGTGCTGATGGAGGAGGCGTTGCTGCGGCTCAGCGCGGAACACCGCGAAGTCCTTGTTGCGCTCCACTACCGCCGCTACACAGTCCAGGAGGCATCCGCCCAATTGAAGATCCCCAGCGGCACGGTGAAGTCCCGGGCGTTCTACGCCGTCCGGGCCCTACGGACGATCCTCGACGAAATGGGGGTGCAGCAGTGAACGGGACCGAGTTGCATCACTTCCTCGGCGCGTACCTGCTCGGCGGGCTGGAGCCGGCCGAAGCTGCGGCCTTCGAGCAGCATCTTGCGGTGTGCGCCCACTGCCGCCAGGAGCTGGACGAACTTGCCAGCCTCCCCGCGCTGCTGGACGCGATCCCGGTGTCCGACGCCGTCGCGCTCACCGCCGCGGCGGCGGCCGCCCGGGACCGCGCGCTGATCCCGCCGGAACCCGAACCTGTCCCAAGCCGGCTCCTGGACGAGCTCGCCGCCCGACGCCGGAAGGTGCGGCGCCGGTGGACGTCGGCGGTGGCCGCGGCGGCCGCCGCATGCCTGGGGCTGGGGATCCTGGCTGGTCCGCTGCTGAACCAACCCGCCAAACCGGACGCGAGCTATTCCGTTGCGGCCAGCAGTGGGTTGGAGGTCACGGTGGGGCTCGTCAAGAAAACCTGGGGCACCGAACTGGCGGTGGACGGCCGCAGCCTGCCCGTCGCCGGGACCCTCTCACTCTGGGTAAAGGACCGTGACGGCGGCGTGGACCGCGCCTGCGCGTGGACGGCGACGCCCACCGGCAGAGTCCGGATCACCGGGGCGACGCCGGTGCAGCTGGCCAGGATCGCCAGTGTCGAGATGCGCGATGAGCAGCAGCAGACCGTAGCTGTCATCGCCGTGCCCCAGGGGTAGCCCACTCGTGGGGCGCGGCGGTCCGTCCGGTCCGGGACATGCTTCCGGTCCGGGACATGGAAACCGACGCGGGCCTACATCTTCGCGAGCTTGGCCCGCATCGCCATGTAGATGCCGTAGCAGATCAGGCCTACGCCCACTGCGGCCAGCAGGTACACGCCGAACGGCTGCTCCCGCAGGGCCTTCAGGCTGCCGTCGAGCCCGGTTGACTCTTCGGGGTGTGCCTTCACCGTGGCGATGATGATGAGCAGGCCCACCAGCAGCAGGGCAAAGCCTTTGGCAACGTAGCCCACCATGCCGATCACCGTCACTGCGGTGCGCGCCTGCGGCTGGGACGGCATCCGCAGGTACTTGATGAAGGACTTCTTGAAGCCGCGGATCGCGTAGACGACCCCGGTGACGGCTACCGCGGCGCCGATAATCACTAGGAGTGCGACGCCGCCCGGTGCCTTCATGAGGTTTACGGTCATATCGGACGTCGACTCGCGGTTGTCGGAGCCGGCCCCGGTAGCGACCGACGCGAGCGTCAGGGCGAACGCGGTGTACACCACGGCCTGCAGGGCAGCCTTGAGTTTCTTGCCGACCTTTTTCTTGGTCGGCAGGTGCCCGAAATCAAAAATGGCGTCGGACGCCTGCCAGATGGCCAGCGCCACGCAGGCGGCAAACGACGTCCAGAGCAGCAACGGCCCCGCTGGCTGCCCGGCGAGCTCTTCCACCGCGCCGCTGACATCGGCCTGGCCCTGGCCGCCCATGGCAAGCCGGATCGCGACCAGCCCGATGAGGAAGTGCAGCAACCCCGACACGGCGAACCCGGCCCGCGCTGCGATTTCGAGGGGCTTCGAATTGGTGACGTCCTCGGCGACGTCAGCAGCGTCGTTCAATTCTCGTTTGATGATCGTTTCCTTAGTACTACCCAGCGTGGTTCGTTCCGTAATCGTGCCACGCGAAGCCGCTCAACAAAAGGTACCCGCGCGCCGTGGTGCCTAAATCCGGCGGTAGCTGAGGTCGAAGATCAGGCGGCCGGCTTCGTGCGCCTTGTTTTCGAAACTGGTCAGAATACGGCCCTCAAACCGCGGCGCCCACCCGCCGGTCCCGTCGACGCCCTCGTTGGGTCCGGTGTGCTCGGTGCTGACCGGCGCCCGGCCTTCCTTGACCGGTGCTCCGCCCACGCGGGACTCGACGCCGGATTCCCACACCTGGGTCAGGGGGCTGTCCGCGCCGGCGCGCTCGCCCTCGTGCAGGTTCTCGAACTCCGCCGAGCCCGCCATGACCTCGCGGACGTGAACGGCGTAGTTGGACCAGTCGGTCGCGATCCGGAAGATGCCGCCGGGCCTGATGGCCCGGGCGGCGAGATCAGCGAACGCCGGTTGAATGAGGCGGCGCTTGTGATGCCGGGACTTGTGCCATGGATCCGGGAAGAACACCCATAGTTCCGTGACGGAGCCAGCCGGGAGCATGGTTGCGAGCACCTCAGGGGCGTTCGCCTCGACCACCCGCACGTTGCTCAGTCCGCGGCTGTTGATTTTGATCAAGGTGTTGGCCAAGCCGGGGGTGTAAACCTCCACGGCCAGGAAGTCCTTGTCCGGGTTTTGCTCCGCGGCGTGGCAAACGGCGTCGCCCAGCCCGGAGCCGATCTCGACAACCAGCGGAGCCGTGCGGCCGAATTCGGCCTCTGCGTCGAACACATAGTCCGGGTGGACGGAGGTGTTGGCGACATGGCGGGGGACCTCAACCGCCCAACGGTCTGCGTGTTCCTCCCAGGCCGCCTGGCGTCGGCCCTGAAGGCGCGTGCCGCGGCGTACAAAGCTCACCGGGCGGCCCCCATAGGTGCCGAACGAGGCCTGGCTGCCGGGGGTCACGGGGCGCGGCAGCTGGCTCTGGTCCGGGACGCCGGACTCCGGGTTTGCCTGCAGGCCGGGGGATTCTGGGGATTCGCTCATCCCTTCCAGAATAGTTGAGTTCGCAGGGCCGGGCCGCCCGGGGATCCCGCGGCCGCCCCGGCGGGCCGGCCGCGGAGGAAGGATTGAAGGGAAGGGGTGAAGACGCGGGCCTGCAAGAATGGGGCGGGTGACCTCAGCTGGGAAAACTGACGAGTTGGACCATTCGGCCGGCGCCGTTCTCCGGGACGGCCCCGTCGGGCCGCCGCGCGCTGCCGGCCGCCGGCAGCTCGCGTATTTGGGGATCTGCCTGGTCCTGATCGGGCTGAACCTCCGCACAGTCTTTTCGAGCTTCGCTGCGGTACTGCCGGAGGTGACGGCCGACGCCGGGCTTCCGGCCTGGGCGGTCATGGTGCTCACCACCGTCCCGGTGACGCTGCTCGGGGTGTTCGCTCCGCTCGCCCCTGGGCTGGCACGCCGGTTCGGGGCCGAACGGGTGCTGCTCAGTGCCATGGCGGTGCTCACCGCCGGGCTGCTGCTGCGGCCCCTGGAGCTGCCGGCGGCCGGCCACCTTCCGGCTCTGCTCGCCGGGACCGCCGCGTGCGGGGCCGCGATTTCACTGTGCAACGTGCTGCTGCCGGGCGTGGTCAAGCGTGACTTCCCGCATCGCCTGGGCCTCATGGGCGGCCTCTACACCACGGCGATCTGTGCCTCGGCCGCGCTCGGTGCCGGCTTCACGTTCCCGGTCTTCCGCGCGAGCGGGGAATGGACGGCGGCGCTCTGGTTCTGGGCGTTGCCGGCCGGCGTCGTCCTTCTGCTGTTCCTGCCGCCGGCGCTCCGGGCCCGTCCCGGCGGGGCGGCGCGGCCGGCCGGCGGCGTCAACGTCTGGCGTTCCGCCGTGGCCTGGCAGGTGACCGGGTTCATGGTCCTGCAGGCCATGATGTCCTTCAGCGTCTTCGCCTGGTTGGCGCCGATCCTGCGCGAACGGGGGGTGGACGGCGGCACGGCCGGCCTGATCGTCTCGGCCTCGATTGCGCTGCAGATGCTGGGCTCGCTGTTCGCGCCGGCGCTGGCCACCAGGTTCCGGGACCAGCGTGCCCTCAACACGGCGGTGGCGCTCATGACCGGCGGTGGCTTCGCGCTGAGCATCTTCGGGCCTGTGGAACTCCTGTGGCTGTGGACCGGGCTGCTCGGCCTGGGGCAGGGAAGCCTGACCGCCGCCGCGCTGACGCTGATCATGGTCCGCACCCGGGACGGGCACACCGCGGCCCACCTTTCCGGGATGATGCAGGGCGTGGGCTACGGGATTGGCTCCAGCGGCACGCTCCTGGTCGGCCAGCTGCACCAGTCCACCGGATCCTTTGCCGCGGCGGGTGTGCTGTTCATGCTGGTGGGCTCTCTCGCAGCGGTGTTCGGGTACCGGGCCGGGCGCGACCGCTACATCGGCGACTGAGGTTTTAAATGCGATGGGCTATCAGTTGTGGCTGTCCGAACCCTCCAGAACAGCCACAACTGATAGCTCAACCGGGCGGGACCGGATCAGAGCGTGAGGTCCTTGCCCTTCGTTTCCGGGATGGTGAAGACGCAGGCCGCGGAGATGGCGAGCAGCAGCACGGCGTACACATTGAACAGCTGCGGCATCTGCACGGTGGTGCCGAGCCACTGCTGCAGATAGGGCGCGGTTCCGCCGAACACGGCCACACAGATCGAGTAGGGCACTCCGACGCCCACGGTGCGGATGCTGGTGGGGAACAGCTCGGCGTAGACGGCCGGGACGATCGCCGCGCTGGCGGCGATGAAGATCAGCATGACGGACATGCTGACGGCCAGCTGCCAGGCGGAATCCTTGAGCAGGGCGGTCATCGGGAAGTGCATGATGCCCGCGCCGATCGCACCGGCCCACAAGACTTTCTTGCGTCCGATCCGGTCCGCCAGCTTGCCCCAGAAGGGCAGCGCCGCGATGAACACGATGTTGCCGATCACGCCGGCCCACAGGGCCTCGCCCCGGTCGATCTTCAGGGCGGTGGTGGCGTAGCTGGGGGCGACGACACCCCAGATGTAGTAGATCACGGTCAGGCCGACCGTCAGGCCGATCACCTGGAGGGCCTGCTTGCGGTGGCGGACAATCTGCGGCCAGATCGGAGCGCGCTTCTCCGTCGCGGCCTCACCCTCGAAGACGTCCGTTTCGTGCAGCCGGGACCGCATGATCAGCGCGTAGAGACCCATGGCCGCGCCGATCAGGAACGGGATGCGCCAGCCCCACGCGTTCATGAGTTCGGTGCTCAGCGTCATGTTCAGTACGGCACCGAGCAGGGTTCCGAACAGGATGCCCACGGTGCCGGAGGTGTAGATCAGGGTGGCCCAGAAGCCGCGGTGTTCCTTCGGCGCCATTTCGGACAGGTACGTCTGCGACGACGGCAGCTCGCCGCCGTGGGCCAGGCCCTGGATCAGGCGCGCCACCAGGAGCGTGAGCGATGCCCAGACGCCGACGGCCGCGAACGTCGGCGCGATGCCGATCATCAGGCTGCCCACCGACGCCAGCCCCACGGCCAGGGTCATGGAAGCCTTCCGGCCGATCCGGTCGCCGATCCAACCGAACAGGAAGCCGCCGAAAGGGCGGGCAACGAAGCCGACGGCGAAAATCGCCAGCGTGGACAGCACCGCGGACGCAGGATCCGACTTGCTGAAAAGCTGGCTGGCGATGAACGGCGTGAACGTGGCGTAGATGGCCCAGTCATACCATTCGACGGCATTGCCGATGCCGGTGCCGACGAGCGTCTTGCGGGTGGATGTTCGGGTTGCCGCCGGCGTGATCGTGGCTGCAGTCATGGTCTTCTCCCTCGGGGGTGCGGGCTAGGAAAGGGCGGAGGCGGCGGCAACCGTGTTGGCCGCGGCAGGAGCGTCGTCGGCCGCGAGTGCGGCCAGCCTTGAGATGGCGAGCTCGGCGTAGAGTGCGGCGCCGTCAGCCAGCACGCCGTCGTCGAACGTGGCGTACGGGGAGTGGTTGAACGCGGAGGTGGCATGGTCGGTGTCCCGGGGGACGGCGCTCAGCCCGATGAACGTGCCGGGGACCTCGGCCAGAACCCTCGAGAAGTCTTCGGAGCCGCTCAGCGGGGTGGCCCAGCGGGAGAGCCGGGAGTCGCCGAACAGGCCCGCAATGACGTTCTCGGCGGTGTGCGTTTCGTCCTCGTCCGTGATGGTCAGCGGATACTCCTGCTGGTAGTCGACGTCGACGTCCAGGCCGTGTGCCGCCGCGATTCCCTTCAGCAGCCGCGGCACGGCGTCCATCATTTTCTGCCGGGCTTCCTCGGAGAAGGTCCTGATGGTGGCCTCGATGCGCGCGGTTTCCGGGATGATGTTGCGCTTGGTGCCGGCCTGGAGGACCCCCACGGAGAGGACCACGGGGTCGAACATGTTGAACTGGCGGGTGATCATGACCTGGAGGGCAGTGACCATCTCGGCGGCCGCCGTGACGGGGTCCTTGGCCGAGTGCGGGGCCGACCCGTGACCGCCGGCGCCGAGCACGGTGACCACCAGGCCGTCGGAGGAACTCAGCATGACGCCGGACTTGGTGCAGAACGTGCCGTGCGGTTCGAGGGCGGAAAACACGTGCATGCCGTAGGCGGCGTCCACACGCCGGCCGGCGGCATCCAGCACGCCTTCGCGGATCATGTGGCTCGCGCCGTCGAAGCCTTCCTCGCCGGGCTGGAACATCAGGACGACGTCGCCGGCCAGCTGGTGCCGGCGTTCGGCCAGGAGGGTGGCGGCCCCTGCCAGCATGGAGGTGTGCAGGTCGTGGCCGCAGGCGTGCATGGCGCCGTCGATCCTGGACGTATAGTCCACGCCCGTCTTCTCCTGCACCGGCAGGCCGTCCATGTCAGCGCGCAGCAGCACCGCCGGGCGGTAGCCCCCTTCGGTCCCGGGCCCCTGGCCCCGCAGTACTGCGGTGACCGACGTCGTCTCCTGGCCCAGGGTGATCTCGTAGGGAAGCCCGTCCAGGGCCTTGAGCACCTTCTCCTGGGTGCGGGGCAGCGCCAGGCCGATCTCGGGTTCCCGGTGCAGTTCGTGGCGGAGCCGGGCAAGGTCCGTCTGCATTTCCCGGGCATCTGCGGTGATCGGCACGTGTTCTCCTTGTTTGTCGTTTGTCGTTTGTCGTTTGTCGAAAATCGCCTGGTTGGCGACTGGCTTGTTTTTCGAAGTTCCTTGGTTCACGTCCGGCGGGGACGTCCCGCGTCTATTCTCAAGTGACACAGTTCACACCCGCCCGAAGGGCAGAAAAAATGCACGAATAGACTGTTGTCGCAGGTTTCGTGCATGGATAAAGGGATAAATGATGGAACTCAGCGAGGACGATCTCGCCCTGATCAACGTCCTGCAGATTGCCCCGCGGCTGAGCTGGGCGGATGCGGCCCAGGTGCTGGGCGTGCACGCCACCACCCTGGCCGCCCGGTGGGAGCGGCTGCTGGACTCTGGCGTGTCCTGGATCACCGCCCACCTGATCGGGGACCCCCAGCAAATGTGCCTGGCATTCGTCGCCGTGGATTGCGAAATGCACCGGCGCGAGGAAGTCACCGCCAGGCTCGCCGAGATGCCGGAAATCGTCACGGTGGAGGAGGCAGCCAGCCACCGGGACCTCATGCTGACCGTCATTACGCCCTCCCTGGACGATTTCAGCCTGAAAGTCATCTCCCGGCTGAAGGAGATTGACGGCCTCCTCAAATATCAGACCGCCCTGTGCACCAGGCTGCACGCGAGCGGCGGCTCCTGGCGGCTGAACGTGTTGAGCCGCGCGCAGCAGGCCGCCGTGCGGGCGTTGGCCGGCCCCGAGGCCACCGGGGTTGCCCAGGTTGCCGCCCGGGAGGCGCTGCCGGACAGCCACCTGGCGCTCCTGCCGTTCCTGGCCAGGGACGGGCGAGCCACGGCGGCGGACATTGCCCGCGGCCTCGGCAGGCACCCGGCCACCGTCCAGCGCCAGCTCAACCGTGTGCTCGCCAGCGGCATCCTGTCATTCCGGTGCGAGGTGGCCCAGAAACTCTCCGCTTTCCCCGTGACCTGCCAATGGTTCGTCAACGTCCCCGCCGGGCGGCACGAGGCAGCCGCCGCCGAGCTGAGGACCATGCGGAACGTCCGGCTCAGCGCCTCCACCACGGGGCCCACGAATTTCGTGATCATAATGTGGCTGCAGTCCCTGGCGGACGTCATGAACATCGAGGTGGCGCTGCAGCAAAAAGTGCCCGGGATCGAGCTCGTGGAAAGCGTCGTCATGCTGAGCACCGTCAAGCGTGTGGGCTGGATGCTGAACCCGGACTCCAGGGCCAGTGGCGCCGTCGTGGTTCCTGCCCAGGGGTTCGACGAGGCGGGCTGACGGCGGCGGACCGGCAGCTGATGGGCCCACCGGCCAGCTGATAGGCCCACAGGCGGGCGGGCTGTGGGGGTCCGGTTGTAAGCTGTGGCACGTGCCCCAGACCGACCCGCCCCATCACCAGGAATCCCGTCCGAAAGCCGTCCCGGAATCGGCCGGCATCTTCCACCGCAGCTACCTGCTGGTGACCCTCGGCGCCTGCGCGCTCGTGTTCCTGGCGGCCTTCGAGTCCCTGGCGGTGACCACCATCATGCCGCTCGTCAGCCGGGAACTGGACGGTGCGGGACTCTACGCCTTGGCCTTCGCCGGGCCGCTTGCCACCGGGGTGATCGGCATGGTGGCCGCGGGCAGCTGGTCGGACCGCAAGGGGCCGGTGGCGCCGCTCCTGGCCGCAGTGGGCATGTTCGTGCTCCGCCTGCTCATCGCCGGTACCGCCGGAACCATGCCGGTCCTCGTGTCCGGACGGCTGGTGCAGGGACTCGGCGGCGGCGGGCTTACCGTGGCCCTATACGTGGTGATTGCCCGGGTCTACCCGCCGGTCCTGCATCCGAAAATTTTCGCCGCCTTCTCCGCGGCCTGGGTCATCCCGTCCCTAGTGGGACCGTTCGCGGCCGGCGCCGTGGCCCAGTTGGCCGGCTGGCAGTGGGTCTTTCTCGGTGTGGTCGGACTGGTGGTGCCGGCCCTGCTCCTGACGGCCCCGGCCCTGCGCGGCCTGAACGGCAGCACGGGCGCCGACGGAGATTCCCCGGCCGCTGAGCCAGGGCCCCGCGGCCGGCCGGGAGGCCTTGCCAAGTTGGCGCTGGCGGCGCTGGCAGCGCTCGCCGTGCTGGGCCTGAACCTGTCCGCCGCGGTACCGGTCGCCGGCGGGGTGCTGGCGGCGGCCGCCGTCGCCGTCGCGCTCCTGGCCGTCCGTCCCCTCATGCCGCGGGGAACGCTGACCGCCCGGCGCGGCCTGCCGAGCGTGATCCTTACCCGCGGCCTGGCATCCGCGGCGTTTTTCGGCGCCGAGGTCTACCTGCCGTACCTGCTCGTGGAACGCTACGCCTTCGCCCCGACGTTTGCTGGCCTCACGCTCACCGGCGGCGCCATCGCCTGGGCTGCTGCGTCGGCCATCCAAGGCCGGCTGGGGACCCGGCTGGAGCACCGGAGGGCGGTGCGGATCGGATCGGCCCTGGTCCTTGGCGCCGTCGTCCTGGCCCTCGTGACCACGGTGCTGGCCTGGCCGGCCGGGGTCGCGATCGCGGGATGGATCTTCGCCGGGGGCGGCATGGGCCTGATGTATCCGCGGCTGAGCGTCATGACCCTGGCACTCTCCACCAAAGACACCGAGGGTTTCAACAGTTCGGCGATGTCCATTTCGGATTCCCTCGGCGGCGCCCTGGCCCTCGCTGGCACCGGGATCGTGTTTGCAGCGTTCGCGACGGCGGCGCCGTCGGCGTCGTTTGCCGGAGTGTTCGCGCTGACGGCGGTGATCGGGACCGCCGCCGTGGCCGTCGCGCCGCGCGTCGCCGTCGCCCCGGCCGCCGTCACCAAACGCGCGTAGCGGCACTGCACCTTAGCGGCGCTGCACCATGACGCGCACTGCACCATAACAAGCACTGCACAGGAGCCCCGGCCGGATGATCCGGCCGGGGCTCCTGTGCGTCAGCGCTCCTTTGTTTCAGCGCTCCTTTGTTTCAGCGCTCCCTTGTTTCAGCGCTCCCTTGTTTCAGCGCGGGGATCAGGCAGACGCGCGGGCTTCCTCCTGCGAGCGGACGGCCTTCCATTCCACAATCCGGGCCTGCTGCAGCGGGGACTTGCGGTTGAAGTGCCAGGCCGCGCCAAGCAGCAGGAACCACACGGGCGCCACGAAGAGTGCCAGCCGGGTGTCGTCGGCCTGCCCCAGGGCCACCAGCATGAACACGAAGAACGCGAGCACGACGTACGGCATGAAGGCGGAGCCGGGCATCTTGAAGGACGAAGCCTCGTGCAGGGCCGGCCGGCGGCGGCGGAAGACGATGTAGCTGACCAGGATCATGGACCACACAAACATGGTCAGCACGGACGCCACGGAAGTGACCACCGTGAACGCGCCGATCACGGAGTCGCCGGAATAGAGCAGGACCAGGCCGGCCAGCAGGAAGATGCAGGAGAACAGCAGCGCGTTCTGCGGTACTTTGCGGACGCTGAGCTTTCCGAACGCTTTGGGCGCGTTCCCGTCCTGGGCGAGGCCGTAGACCATCCGGGAGGTTGAGTAGATTCCGGAGTTGGCGCTGGAGGCGGCGGAGGTCAGGACCACAAGGTTGATGACCACCGCGGCGATCCCCAGCCCGGCGAGGGTGAACATGCCGATGAACGGGCTGCTGGCGGGGTCGATGGTGCGCCACGGATTGACGGCCATGATGACCACCAGGGCGCCCACGTAGAAGAGGAGGACGCGGACCGGGATGGAGTTGATGGCGCGCGGCAGGTTCTTCTCCGGGTCCTTGGTTTCGGCGGCGGCGGTGCCCACCAGTTCGATTCCGGCGAAAGCGAAGATGGCGATCTGGAAGCCGAGGACGAAGCCGAACATGCCGTGCGGGAACATGCCGCCGTCGTTCCACATGTTGGCGAGGTTGGCTTCTGCGCCGTTCGGGGACGTGAAGTGGGTGGCGATCATGACCGCGCCGGTGACGATCAGGGCCACGATGGCGACAACCTTGATGATGGCAAACCAGAACTCCGCTTCACCGAACGCCTTCACGGTGGGGAGGTTCAGGAGGATCAAGACCACGGGCGTGAGCAGCGCGGGGATCCACAGGGGCGTGCCGGGAGCGAGCTTGTCCACGTAGCCGGAAATGGCGACGATGTCCGCCACCCCGGTGACCACCCAGAAGAACCAGTAGGACCATCCGGTGAAGAAGCCGGCCCACGGCCCCAGGAGGTCACCGGCGAAGTCGCTGAAGGACTTGTAGTTCAGGTTGGAGAGCAGGATCTCGCCCATGGCACGCATCACGAAGAACAGCATGAAGCCGATGATCATGTAGACGAAGATGACGGAGGGGCCGGCGAGCGAGATGGTCTTCCCGGACCCCATGAACAGGCCGGTGCCAATCGCGCCGCCGATGGCGAGCAGCTGGATGTGGCGGTTGCCGAGGGCCCGGGCGAGGTGCGGTTCGCGGTTCCCGGAGTCACCATTGGCGGAGGCGGCAGTTCCAGTTTGGGCAATGTCAGATTCTGCAGTGGCCGGAGCGGCCGTGGTGGTGCGTTCAGACATGAGGCTTCTTCCTTGTCACAGGCGGTCGCCGGCGGGGGTTCCACAGTGCGGGCCGCACGGATCCGTCAGAGTGTGACGGAGGTAACAGTTTTGGCGGGTAGATCAAGGTTAGGGCCGGTATTTCGTGGTCCCTGTTGTCACGTCGGTCCGCGTAGGTGGACCGTCTGGTCGGTGGAGAGCCGCCGCTCTCCCGGCGGGACGAAGCTCCCGGAAGGCGCGGGAGCCGGTCCGGGACCCTCATCTTTCGCCGGGCCCTAGGGAAAATTGCGACGCGGGCACACCCGCCCGCTGCGGGGCTCCGAATCGCATTGGCGCAGATCACCCGCCCGTGGGCGGGTTCGACAGCTGTCGATCATCTTAGCTTCAGTTGTCGTCCGCTGTCTTTTGTCATATTTTGCGCGGCGGGGCTTCTGAAACCTGGTCGATGCCGATCTGGACGATGCCAACGTGGACATTCACAGGGTGCGGGCTGAAGTGCCGCCGCACCGCCGCGGCCACGGCCCGGGCCACCTCCGGGGCCGGGTACGCCCCGCTCACGCCGATGCGCGTCCTCACGGTCGAAGGTGTCGCGCCGGCACCGGAATCGATGACGTCAACGGCCGGCGGCGCTTCTCCGGTCACGGCCGACCGGGCCGCGCCCGCGATCGTTTGCCAGAGCGGTCGTGCCGGATACATCGCCGTCACGCCGTGAACGGCCTCGATGACCGCCCGCAGCTCGGCCGGCAGCGCGGCGTCGGGCAGTTCGGCCGGCAGCGCGGCGTCGGGCTGTTCGGCCGGCAGCGCAGCGTCGGGCAGCTCGGCCGGCAGCGCGCCGTCGGGCAGTGCCGCAGGCGTGCCGTGCCCGGGAGGCAAGGGCTGGGTCATGGCGTCTCCTCTGGGTCTGGATTGCCGGGCTCCAAAACGTCGGTGATCGTGACATCGATCGCCGTGATGTTCAGTTCTGTCTGCAGGGCCAGGGTCGTGGCCAACTCCCAGCGAAGCGCGGTGGCGCGCTGTTCCAAGGGATGCCCGTAGACGACGGCGAGGTCGACGCCGATGGTGATGGGGGCCCCCGGCTCGGTGACGTCCCCGTACAGGCGGCATTTTCCGGCAGCGGTGCCGGGCAGGGAATCCGCAACAGAGCGGATCAGCGCCGATATGGCGCCCTCTGTCTCGGTGAGGAGGTCGCCGGGTGTGTCGGCGCGCAGGGGAATGTTCCTGCCCGGCCGCAGTTCCAGGTGCAGGTTGTCCAGAATGGTCTTCATCCAGTCGTCGCTGCCGCTGCCGGCCGCAGCGGTGTCGGCGTCGAGCAGTTCATTGCCGAGGGCCGCGAGCCTGCGCAGCGAGGCCAGCCCGGACTGGCATTCGGGACAGTCCTCAAGGTGGCCGGGATCGCCGATCCGTCCGGTGTCCAGGTATTCGCTCAGGTCTGCCAGGTTGTGCCCGCAGCCGAGAGTCTCGCCAGGGGTGCTCATCGCCAGTCCTCCATTTCGCGGGCCAGAGTGATGCGTGCCCGGGAAAGGCGGCCGCGGACGCTGGCAGTGCTGATGTTCAAGGTTTGCGCAATTTCCTCATAGCTCTGGTCATTGAACGCCTTCAGCACCCAGCAGCGGCGTTGTTCCTCGGGCAGGGCGGCCAGCGCGGTCTTGAGCGCGTCCATCCGGGAACCGCTCAGGGCGGCGTGTTCGGGGTGGTCCCTGTGAGCGGTGCCCGCACCAGCCTCCAGCCCGTGGTGGAGATCGCCGAGGTCCGAATGGTTTCTTCGCCGGCGCAGGTGGTCGATGCTGCGGCTGCCGGTAATACGCAGCAGCCAGCCCTTCACGGCGTCCCCATCGCGCAGGGTGTCGAGCTGCTTCCAGGCCTGCATCAGCGATTCCTGCACTACGTCGTCGGCATCGGCGAGGGAGCCGGTCAGGCGGCGGGCGCAGGCCCGCATAACGGGGCCATGCCGTCGGGCCAGCGCCTCGAAAGCGGCGGTGTCGCCGTCGGTGGCCCGACCCACCAGCAGGGCGTCCGGTACGAGGTCCAGTTGATGCGGCGCCGAAGGTGAACCAGTCACGCGCTTATCTCTGCTTTCATCGCGGGCATATCGGGGTGCGGGCTACTCCTTGCTGAAGCCTTCCTTGAGCTTCCGCGCGGCGTCCTTGATGTTCTCTCCGATATCGGCCGCGGCGTCCTTGACCCGGTCGCCGGCCTCCTGCAGTTTTGCCTGGGCCTGCTCGTGCTGGCCTTCCCGCTTGAGGCCCTGGTCGCCTGTCATGCTGCCGGCGCCTTCTTTGGCCGCACCGATGTGGTGGATGACTGTGTAGTTGACTTTGTCGTCGATTCCCATGATGTTTCCTCTGCTGTCATTACGGCGTGTTGCGGTACGTATCTTCCGGCCGGCTAGCGGGCGCGATCCGGTGCGGCCGCCCACGTTCTGGTGCCGCTGGTGATTCGGACCAGAACCGGGAGCGGATGGCCGAGCAATGTGTCGATCCCCTGGACCAGGACGTCGGCGGTGTCCGCGATCTCCCTTGGAGATGCGCCCTGCCGCGTCTGGAGCCGCAGCCGGAGTCCCGTTGTGCCTCTGTTGTCCCATGCCGATACCGAGGTGCCGAGTACCAGGCGGTTGCCGGCGAGGGCCTGTTTGACGGCCGCCGAGACAAACCCGGTTTCGACGACGGTGGTGCCGCGGCCGCCGTCAGATTCCCGGCCCACGCGAGGTGTCCGGCCGCCACCCTGCGATGCGATCCAGGCGATACTGAGCCCGGCGGCCGTGGCCAGCGCGGCGAGCCCGGCCACGGCCCACCAGCTGCGGGCGGGGCCCGGGAGCGGTGCCGAGGCGAGGAGTGTTCCGGCCTGGTCCAGGAGGGAGGATCCTGTGGCCGCCCATGCGGCCGCAACGTCCGGCAGGATCCCGGCGGCAGCCGTTGCAGCGCCGGCCGCGAGCAGCACGAGCCCGGACAGGGCCAGCAGGATCCGATTCAATGCCCTGTTGGTCCGACTCATTGCCCCAGCGCCCCTTCCCTCATGATGTGGATTGTCGGTGCGATCCGGCGGCCAAGGGAGTACCCGGCCAGCTCGTCGTCGACCGCGGCGCTGATCGCGTCCCGGTCCACGGAAACGCCCGACGTCGGACGGATCTGGACGCGTACAGCCCGCTTGCCCACCGTGGTGATGACCTGCCCGGGTGCCAGCCCCGCGGTGAGGCGCGCCCGCCGGGATACTGCCGAGGCGATCACCTCGCCATCGACCACCACGGCGCTCCGGCCGCTGTGCACGGCGTGCCGGGACCGGCGGCCGGGCATGGTTGCGGCTGCGAGCAGCGCCAGACCGAGAACCGCCAGGCCGGCGCCGGCGGCCACCAACCCGGCCGGGAGCGTGGTGGCCGGCACGCCGGTGAGCCATCGGCCCAGCCGGTCGGGGCTGCCAAGGAGCGGGCTCTCCTGGAGGAGGGCCAGGACGGTCTCGAGGGCAAGCCAGAGGAAGACGGCGGCAAGGACGCTAGCGGTCAGGATGGACGCCGTGGCCCGGGAAGAGTGGGTCTCCCTGCGAACGAGGCGCCGAATGGCTCGATCCTGGCTCATGCGATTTTCCTTTCCTTGTGGTTCCGGTCCTTGTGGTTCCGGCGTGGCGCTCCGGATGGCGCGTCGACCCTGGCAGTGCCGGAGTGCTGTGCGGCCCCGCTGAGCCGGATATCTACGCTGCTTAGCGTCCGGCCGGTGAGGTCCAGGCCGCGGGCAATGATGGCTGTCCGGGTCGCCCGGGAGCGGTCGAAGACGGTGCCGCCGTCGGGCCCCCGGCGCGGGCCGAGGAGCGGCGGGAGCGCCAGCTTCACGGAGACTCTCGCGGCGAGCCGGCCCGAATCGTCATCCAGCACCGCGGCGACGTCGGATCTCGGAACGCTGAAGGCGTGGGCCGCGATCGTCTCGATGGTGTGCCTGAGGGCTGCCGGGGTGATCCGGGTGTGCCCCGCCCGCATCACGAGGAGGAGCGCTTGCCGCGCAGGGCGTCCAGCACTCCGCCAAGATCCAGCCGCCCCTCGGCCGCGCGGCCCAGCACGGCCCCTGCCCCCATGAAGAGCGCGGTGAGCAGGAAACCCCAGAATCCAAACGCCAGGGACGCTGCGGCCAGGACGGCTCCGATGGCCAGGCCGGCCAGCGTGGGGCTCAAGCCACCCTCGGCTCGGTCCGTGCGTCCTCGGTGTCCTCGTCATCGGAGGGCACATGGATGTCCGTGATGGTGATGTTCACTTCCGTCACCTCCATGCCGACGAGGTCCTCGATGGCCGTATAGACAGCGTCGCGGGCCTTGTCCGCGACAAGCTGGAGCGGGTGCGGGTACTCGACCACCAGGGTGATGTCGACGGCTACCTGCGTTTGTCCGACTTCCACGCTGACGCCCTGGGTGAGGTCCTTTTGGCCGACCTTTTCACGCAGGGTTCCCAGCGCACGGGCTGCTCCGCCGCCGAGGGCGTGCACTCCTTCGATTTCCTGGATCGCGATGCCGGCGATCTTTGCCACAACGCCGTCTGCGACAGTGGTCGCACCGCGGCCGTCGATGCCTGCGGCCGGTGCGGGCGCGCCCAGCGTGGGGGACTTCGCGGCGGGCGCCTTCGCTGCGGTTGCCGGGCCGGCCTGTCCCTGGACGTCTGCCGGGGTGTGCGTCTGGGTGGTCTGCGTTTGGGTGGTCAAGGCAATCACTCCTGATCGGTTGAGGAAGACGCTCTGTGGCGCCGTCATAGATAAGACGGGCCGTGAACGGAAATCCT
Organism: Arthrobacter sp. 10N44_2; assembly: GCF_056394385.1. Lineage (NCBI taxonomy): Bacteria > Bacillati > Actinomycetota > Actinomycetes > Micrococcales > Micrococcaceae > Arthrobacter > Arthrobacter sp. 10N44_2. The sequence continues at coordinate 156,787 of NZ_JBFTHT010000006.1, forward strand.
CACGGTCGAATCGGAGTGAGCTGCATCACATGCGGTCCTGGACATCCCGGGGCCGCCTGAGGCAGCGGCCCCGCAGGCCATCCAGACAACGGCCCGACAGGCCGTTGGGCTGTCTACTGGGCGGCCAGGCGCGTGGCCCGCAGCACGGCATCCGTAAGGGACACTGCCTCGCCGTCGGGCCCGACGGCGCTGCGACGCCGGCTGTCCAGGACCTCGGCACGCCACATCGGCTCCTCGATCCGGAGTTCCCGGGCAAGGTCCTCGGCCGTGAAGAACTTCTCCGGAGTATGGTGCGCGCCCCACGGAGGCAGCCCGTCGGGGTGATGGCCGACGATCAGCAGCGTTCCGCCGGTCCGCACCGCGGCCGCGGCGAGCTGCAACGCCTGCTGCCACGGCATCTGGGTGGAATGCAGGAACTGGGCCGTGACGAGGTCGAACAACCGGTCCGGGACCCATGTGGCAAGATCCTGCTGCACCCACTCGATGGTGGCGTTCTGGCCCCGTTCCCGGGCGTGGGCGGCCGCACGCTCCAGGGCGACGGCGGAAACGTCCAGGCCCGTCACGCTCCAACCGCGGGCAGCGAGCCATATCGCGTCCGCGCCCTCGCCGCACCCCAGGTCCAGGGCCTCGCCGGCAGGAAGGTCCGCCACCTCGGCGACGAGTTGCGGATTCGGCTCCCCGCTCCACATCCTGGACCGGCTGCTGTACTTTTCATCCCACAGCCGGGCTGCGGAACCGGGCGCCGCATCCTCGACCGCCGCGTGTTCGGCGGCGACATGCCCGTGGCTGTGGCTGCGTTTTGTCATGGTTTCCCCTCATCATGGCGGTTCGCCGGGTTTCGCTGTTTGTTTTCAGGCACGACGGCGGTGACGAACCCTCCCGGCGCGGACCGCCGTCGGGTCTCCCTGCCGAAATTCCTGTGCTCCTCAAGGACCAGTCCGAAGCACCCAACAAAGTCCGCGGCGCTCTTCCTGGCCGGGGGAGTGTTGTCGATCCCAAAGGTCAGGGGCTCGCCGACGAATCTCGCGGCAGCCCGCGCATACCGCATGTAGGGCGATCCCGAGGTGATCGTTTCCCTGGAAAAGTAGTCGAAGGCCACGATGCTGCCCGGGGCGGTGCCGGCGATCCTGCGCAGCGTCGCCTCGACGGAGGCGCGGTCCAGGTACATGGTCACCGCTTCCCAGAGGAACAGTGCGGGCCGGTTCGGGTCGAAACCGGCTGCGAGCAGCTTCTCCATCCAGTCCTCGGTCTCGAAATCGGCGGGTACGTACGTGGCCAGGCGCGTGGAGAGGCCCGCTTTTTCGAGCATCGCGAGTTTGAAAGCCTGGGTCCGGGGCAGGTCGAGTTCAAAGCAACGCACGCGGTCCCCGGGCGCCAGCCGGAACGCCCGGGTGTCGAATCCCGCCCCGAGGATCACGAGCTGGTCGATGCCCCCGCGATGCCGTTGAACGGCCGCGTCATAGAGGCTGGTCCGTGCTGTCGGCTGGTGGCGCATCGGTGCCGGCCCCGGGTACGGATAGCGGTAGAGCCTGGGCACGTAGCCCGTGATCAGGTGGGCGGCGAGCGTGGGGGCGGTCTCCATCTGGATGCCAGTCGCGGACACGTTCGGCAGAGCGGCCATGAGCCGGGCCGCGGGGACATCCGGCCGTGTCCCCAGGCGGTGCTGCATCCAGCGCGTGTAGAGGGATGCGAGCAGCGTGGCCGACGTGCCGGTGCGCCGGCTGTAGGCGAGCATCCCGGGGACGGACGTGATGTAGCCGGCCGCACTCAAGGGAAACAACGCCAGCTGGATGACCCGAAACAGGCCAGCGGAGACTATTCCCGGCATTGCGTCCGACTCCCCTCACGGGCCGCCCCTCGTGCGGCCCTTCCCGCCCACCATGGTCCTCCCGGACGTAAGGGCGGTCAATACGCCGTCCGGGCTTCCGTCCGGGCGCCGCGCAGGCGGACGGACACGTGGAAATCACGCTCCGGAAACCAACCTGAAACCTGCGTCATGAATGCTGGGCACAAGACATTGAACGCTGGGGAAGGGCAATGACCATGGACGTTGACGAAGCACGGCAGATCCGCAGCTCGGCCGAGTTGAACGTGGGGGACGAGATCGAGGCGTGGCACAACGGGAAGCTCTTCCACCGGGGCCCGGTGACCCAGACCGTCACAGGCGTGGACCTGTTCTGGATCCTCGATGCCCGGACGGGGACCCGCCGCCTCATCGACGCCGAGGCGCTCGTGATCCTGCGGCCAGCCGACCGGGGACCGGCCAAAACGCCGTCACGGGCGGCCGTCAACACATCCGCTCATGCATCCGCCCAGTTGTCCCACATGCCGCTGTTCCAAGCCCCCAGCATGGCGGGCTAGGGGCCGGGCCGGCCGTCACGGATACGGGACCCGGGCCTGCCGGGTGGTAGGCTAGTGGAACTTGATGTGCAGTGATGCCCACTTTTGATTTGGTTGACCGGCTTCGGTCCATCAGCCGGATCCCTGCCGGATTCCTTCGGGAATCCGCACGCAGGCAGTGGGATTTTTTCATGTGAGAGGCACATCCTGCGTCGATGAACGCGTTCCATTTGGTCCCGGCGGCCGCTTGCTGAAGTTTGGCAACAGCCCGGTTGATCACCTGACTTTTCTTCGGCGAACCCTTGAGCCAACCGGCATCGGGGGCCGATATCCGCACGGGTACCGCCTGAAAGACTTTGAAACACATGACTACATTTGCTGCCCTCGGCACGCCCAAAGCACTTGCCGACACCCTGACCGCACAGGGGATCGTGGAGCCCTTCCCGATCCAGGTCAAGACCCTTCCCGACACCCTGTCCGGACGCGACGTCCTGGGCCGCGGCCGCACCGGCTCCGGCAAGACCATCGCATTCGCCATCCCGCTGGTGGCACGACTCGCAGAGCGCGAAGCCAAGCACTTCCGCAAGCCCGGCCGCCCGATGGGCCTGGTCCTGGCTCCCACCCGCGAGCTGGCCACGCAGATCAACGCGACCATCGAGCCGATGGCCAAGGCCATGGGCCTGACCACCACCGTGATCTACGGCGGCATCTCCCAGGCCCGCCAGGAAAAGGCCCTGCGCGCCGGCGTCGACATCGTCATCGCCTGCCCGGGCCGCCTGGAGGACCTGATCCGCCAGCGCATCCTGACCCTCGAAGCAGTCGAGATCACCGTCCTGGACGAGGCCGACCACATGGCCGACCTTGGCTTCCTCCCGGTGGTCAAGAAGCTCATGGACATGACCCCCACCCAGGGCCAGCGCCTGCTGTTCTCCGCCACCTTGGACAACGGCGTGGACAAGATCGTCCAGCGCTACCTGTCCAACCCGCTGACCCACTCCGTGGACGACCCGCAGGCCGCGGTGACCACCATGGAACACCACGTGCTGGTGGTCAACGACCAGACCGTCAAGAAGCAGCTGATCGTCGAGCTCGCCTCCGGCGCCGGCCGCCGCGTGCTCTTCATGCGCACTAAGCACCACGCCCGCAAGCTGGCCAAGACCCTGACCGACGCCGGCATCCCCGCCGTCGATCTGCACGGCAACCTCTCGCAGAACGCCCGTGACCGCAACCTGGCCGAGTTCTCCTCCGGCGATGTCCGCGTCCTGGTGGCCACCGACGTCGCGGCCCGCGGCGTCCACGTCGACGACGTTGAACTGGTCATCCACGTGGATCCGCCCACGGAGCACAAGGCGTACCTGCACCGCTCAGGCCGTACGGCCCGAGCCGGTTCCGACGGCACCGTGGTCACGCTGACCCTGCCCGAGCAGCAGTCCGACGTCAAGAAGCTGATGAAGGCCGCCGGCGTCGAGGTCAACTTCGAGCGCGTCACCGCCAACTCCCCGCTGGTTGCTGAACTGGTCGGCGAAATGGCCGACAAGATCGATCCCCGCACCCGTGCCGCCCTGCTGGCCGCCAAAGCCGCCCAGCACGGCGGCGGCACCTCCACCGGTGCCAACGCCGAGCGCAAGCGCGCCCGCCGCACCACCCAGGCTGCACCCACCGCGGGTGGCCGTGGTGGCCGTGGCGGACGCGGACGGGTGTCCGCCGAGGCGCCGCGGACCGACCTGCCGCGCGCCGAGCGCCGCGCCGTCGCCTACGAAGGCAAGGCTGCTGCCCGCAACGCCGCCGACCGTGTCGCCGAGCAGAACCAGGACCGCGCAGATGCCGAGCGGGCCGAACGCCGGAATGCGCGTGGCCGCGGCCGCACCACCGCCTATGCGCACCACAACGATGTTCCGGCCGCCGGCGGCCGTGCCGCAGCCGGCCGCGGTTCGGACGGACGCGCCGCAGACGGACGCAGCGACGCCCGGGGCGCTTCGGCTCCCCGCAGCGGAGCACCCCGCACAGGTGGCGCTCCCCGCACCGGCGCTTCGACCGGCGGCCAGCGCAGCGGACGCCCGGCAACCGGCCAGCGTGCAGCTGCCGGCGCCAAGTCCGCCGGCAGCAAATCCGGAGGCAGCGCGGCTGTCTGGTCCTCCAACACCGGTGGCACCTCGGGCGGATCCTACGCCGGCGGCGGCAACGGCCGTTCCGGTGAAGGACGTCCGGCCCGCGGCTCCGGCCCCCGCCGCGCGTCGGCTCCGGCCTCGAACGAACGCCGCAGCCGCTAAGGTTCCGGTTCTCAGCTACGCAAACTAGCTGGCGCTGCACAAACGGACGGCCGCTACGGGAATCCCCGTAGCGGCCGTCCGAAAGCGCAGCGGTTGTCCAAGAACGCCGCGAAAAGCTGAAGCTACCAGCCGCGGGCGCGCCACTCTTCCAGGTGCGGCCGTTCCGCGCCGAGGGTGGTGGGCTGGCCGTGTCCCGGGTGCACCACGGTGTCATCCGGATACACATCGAACAGCCGCTCGCTCACATCGGTGATCAGCTGGGCAAAGCGCGCCGGATCCTTCTGTGTGTTGCCTACCCCGCCGGGGAACAGCGAGTCGCCGGAAAAGATGTGGGCCGGGCCTTCGGGGTCCTGGTACACAAGGGCGATCGAACCCGGCGTGTGGCCGCGCAGATGTACAGCCGTCACATCGAAGCCGTCGAAGTTGCCGACGTCCCCGTGATCCAGCAGTACATCCACCGGCACCGGCAGCTCCGGGGCATCCTCTGTCCCGGCCGCCGTTTTTACGCCGGTGGCTTCCACCAGGCCCGGCAGCGCCCGGACATGGTCCCAGTGCTGGTGGGTGGTGGCAACCAGCGCCAGCTTCGGCGTCGCGGAAGTATCCGCGGCGGCGTCCGCGAGCAGCCCCTGGATGGCGGCCAGATCATCGGCCGCATCGATCAGGAGCTGCGCGCCGGAGGCCTTGGCCGTGAGCAGGTAAACATTGTTGTCCATCTCGCCGACCGAAATCCGGCGGATGGAGATGTCACGTAAAGAGCGAATGAGCGAGTCCATGGGCATCAGTCTACGGAGCCGCTATTCACGGCCCTGGGACACCCAGTTGGGGTCCGCGGCGCGGGAACCGACGACGGCGTCCGCGGCGGACTCGAGCGTCCTCAGTTGCGCTGCGGTGAAGTCGAGGGCCAGGGCGCCCAGGTTTTCGTCGATCCGGTCCGCCTTGCGGGTGCCGGGAATGGGGACCACGGGCAGTCCCAGCTGGCGGCCCCGCGCAAGCAGCCAGGCCAGCGCCACCTGGGCAGGAGTTGCAGCCTGCCCGGCAACGCTCAGTTCCGCAGCGACCGCCTGCACGGCCGCCACCACGCCCTGGTTGGCGCTGGCAGCGTCCGCCGCGAAACGCGGGATGTTGCGGCGGAAGTCGTTGCTGCCCAGCGTCGAGGCGTCCACGGTGCCGGTGAGGAATCCCCGGCCCAGCGGCGAATACGGCACAAATCCCACCCCGAGTTCGGCGGCGGCAGGCACCACGTTGCGTTCCACGTCGCGGCTCCAGATGGACCATTCGCTCTGGACCGCGGCGATCGGGTGGATGCGGCTGGCCTCGCGCAGCTCCTCGGCCGTCACCTCTGACAGGCCCAGATGCCGCACCTTGCCGGCCTGTACCAGCCCCGCCATGGCCTCCACGGTTTCCACTATCGGAACGCGGAGGTCACGGCGGTGCAGGTAGTACAGGTCAATGGTGTCGGTGCCCAGCCGTTGCAGGCTGCGGTCCACGGCCTGCCGCACGTAGGCGGCGTCGCCGCGGATGTCCGTGTAGCCGGCCGACGGTGTGCCCACGAGGCCGAATTTGGTGGCCAGCTGGACTTCGCCGCGGCGTTCCTTGAGCAGCCGCGCGATCAGCTCCTCGTTGCTGCCGCCGCCGTAAATGTCCGCCGTGTCGATGAAGCTGACGCCGGCGTCCACCGCGTGATGCAGGGTCCGCAGGGCCTCGGCCGGGTCCACCTCGCCGTAGACAGGGGTCAGGGCCATGCCGCCGAACCCCAGGGGGCTGACCATCAGGCCGTCGCCGAGCCGGACTGTTGCTGCCGTCATCTTGGTCTCCATTCGCGCACTGAATAGTTCCGTAGGACTTCCGTCCCTGCCAAGAACCCCGGGATGCGCGCGGCTATTCCGGCAGCTATTCCGGCCCTGCTATCGGCCGGCAGACGATTCTCCCCACCTTTGACCGTTGCGCGGACGGCACGACGGCGCGCCGCAGGGGACACGCCGTCGTACTGCCCTAAACGTGGGGAATTTCCGCAGGGGAGGCCGGCCGGACAGCGCCTTGTGCCGGTTCCTCTGAGTCCGCCGTTGGCGGGAGGAGCTTCAGGCCCGCCGCGCAGCCGACGATTCCGGCGATGAACAGCAGCTTGAGCGGACTGGCCGGTTCGACGCCGGTGGCCATCGCCCAGCCGACCGTCAGTGCAGCGCCGATCCCCACCCAGATGGCGTAGGCGGTGCCGAGCGGAATGCGCTTCACGGCCAAGCCGAGCCCCACCATGCTGAGGGTGGCCGTCACGGCGAACACGAGGGTCGGCAACGGGCGGGAGAACCCGTCGGACAGGCCCAGTGCCGTGGCCCAGACCGCCTCCAGCACAGCGGAAGCGAGCAGAATCACCCATGACATTGCAGCTGGTTTCATCATGGTCACGCCACCAGCTTCAGGCCGGCGACGCTCGCGGCAATCCCGCCAAGAAGCAGGATCCGTGCCGCCGTCGGGCGCTCAACCTTGGCGGCTATCGCGTAGCCGGACGTCAGGACGACGCCGACCCCCACCCACACGGCGTAGGCCGTTCCGGTAGGGATGGACTGCATGGCGACGGCGAGCCCGCCGGTGCTGGCGAGGACGGAAACGAGGAAAACGAGGGCCGGGACCAGCCGGCGGCGGCCCCTGGCCTGGGCGGTCCGGTGCAGGGCGGCGGCCCAAACGGCCTCCAGCGCCCCGGAAAGAATGAGTATTAGCCACGACATGACAGCTCCTCTGGCCAGTCTTGTCGCGTGCCGGGTACTGAACCGTCGTCCGGAGGCCTGGAAGAGGGGCCTTGGCCTCCAAGTCTAGCAAATCGGCATCAGAGCCCGACGGCGTCGCTGCAAAGAGTGAACGTGCGCCCCACGGGGTACTGCGCGCACGGCTCGTTCGGCGCGGTAAGGTCGCCGGCGTCGATATCGTATGCCGCCGACACGATGGCCCGGCCGTCGGCATTGGCCAGGGTGGCCCGGCCGCCGATCCGCCGCAGCGCCGCCATGGCTCCGCGTTCCAGGCGCTGAACTGTCACGTCGATGCCCACGATTCCCGCGACCGGGCCGTCCGGGCGGGTAAACACCGGGTGCGTGAAGGTCAGGACGTACTCGTCGGTGCAGAGGAAATCCACGTAGGGCCCGGTGACGTGGGCCCGTCCTGTTTCCACGGGGATCCGGAACCACTCGGCCTTGACGTAGCGGCTGATGGAGTTGGGACTGAAGTTGGCCAGCGCGTCGACGTGCTCCAGATCCGGGCCCTGCCACCAGGCGATGTAGCTGCGCCCGGGCCCGAGCAACCCGGCGTTGGCGATGAACCCCGCTCCGGCCGCGTAGCCGCCGGGCAGCTGCACCAGTTCCTCGACCACCGGACGGATGAGCTTGTCCACGGCCGTGCCGGTGACTTTGCCGGACATGGCGGCCAGGGCGGCCCCGGTGTCAGCGGCCCACTCCGTCAGGCAGTGCTCGATGCCGGCGATGGTGGCGTCGAGTTCGGCTGCGGCCAGCTGGGCCGCCTTCTCAACAGCGCCGGGTTCGGCCGGCGCTGCCATGGACGCTGCGGTGGGGCCTGCGGTGGAGGTGGTTTCGGACATCGGTGCTGCCTTAGCTCGAAGGTGCCGGACATTTGCGGTCAAAGATGGCCACGATCGTGGCTCCGGGATGCGGGTGCGGTCAATAGCTCTTGGCCTGCTCGGTCAGCAGCCAGTCGGTGGTGGCGGAGATGAGGGCCTTGACCCCCGTTTCGGCGGCCCCGGGGTCGTGGGTCTCGATGGCGGCCGCCACGTCCCCGAGGATCACGGCGGTGCGTCCGCGGTAGCCGGTGTCGGCGCAGGGCAGCAGCGTGAGGGTGCCGAGATCTGCCTGCAGCCGGATGAGCTCCCGGGCAAGCCGGGCCGAGCGGGCAATGGCCGCGACTTCCAGCAGGAACTCCGAGAGGGCCAGACGCCAGCTCAGGGAGTCATCGTCCGCTGCGGGGATGAATGAGCGCAGCGTGGCGATGTCGGCGGCGTCGGAGCGGCGGGCCGCCACGCCCGCGCAGGCCGCGGCGATCGCCTGGTAATGCAGCGCGAGGTCCCTGATCTGCAGCCGGCTCAGCTCATGCAGTTGCGCCAGGGCCCGTTCCCGGGAGGGCAGCACGTCGTCGGCGATGAAGCTTCCGCCGCTGCGGCCGCGCGCGGTCCGGATGATTCCCGAGGCGCGCAGCTGGGAGAGAGCCTCCCGTGCCGTTACCGCGGACACTCCGAGGGCCGCGGCCAGCTCGGTTTCGTTCGGCAGCCGCTGGCCGCTGGTGAGCAGCCCGGTCTCCACGGCCTGTTCGATCCGGCCGCACACTTCATCCACAAGCCCGCGTGATTTGATCGGCGTGAACACCGCCGCCAGGCTCCGGGAGGCGCCCGTGGGCGACAACACCATTCGGGCCTCCCTTCCCTCCGGCGGTATCCGCCGCGCCCCGGCCGTGCATCCCTGCGGCTTCTGCGGTGCCGCCGCGCGCCGCCCGGGCTGATGACATCCTAATCCGGGCTTTGCCGGAGGGTCTATACACAAAACCTATGGAGTAATAGCATTTGGCCCAGCAGCCCAGTGTGGACTGGATCACATTCGGTTGCGTGGTTCCTGTGGACGATCCGGCAACGGAGTAAGGCGCACCCCATGACCGAAACACTGGCCGCCGGCACCTCGACCGGAAAGGAAGAGGTTCCGGCGATCCGTCTGCGTAAGCTCACCAAGGTCTTCGGGGACACCGTCGCGGTAAATGGCGTGGACCTGGACATCCGCCACGGGGAATTCTTCTCTATGCTTGGCCCGTCCGGCTCCGGCAAGACGACGGTCCTGCGCCTGATCGCCGGCTTCGAGCTGCCGACGTCCGGGAGTATCGAACTTGAGGGCAAGGACGTCACGGCCATGGCGCCCTTCCAGCGGGACGTCAACACCGTATTTCAGGACTACGCGCTGTTCCCGCACATGTCCCTGGTGGACAACGTCGCCTATGGGCTGCGGGTGCGCGGCATGCCCGGGAAGCAGCGGCGGGAGCGGGCCAGGGAAGCCTTGGACCGCGTCCAGCTCGGGAAGTTCCTCGGCCGCAAACCCGCCCAGCTCTCCGGCGGCCAGCGGCAGCGCGTTGCCCTGGCCCGCGCGCTGGTGGTCGAGCCCAAGGTCCTCCTCCTGGACGAGCCGCTCGGTGCCCTGGACCTCAAGCTCCGGCAGCAGATGCAGGTCGAACTCAAGGAACTGCAGCGCTCGCTGGGTATCACCTTCATCTTCGTCACCCACGACCAGGAGGAGGCCCTGACCATGAGCGACAGGATCGGCGTGTTCAACAACGGAGGCATCGAACAGATCGGCACCGCGCACGAAATCTACGAGCGCCCGGGCGGCATCTTCGTGGCCAACTTCGTCGGCACCTCCAACATTTTCGACGCCGGCCAGGCCCAGGCGATCTATGGCCGGCCGGAGCCGCTGTGCATCCGTCCCGAGCGGCTGCGCGTCGCCTGGGCCGGCGAACCGGAGCGCCGTTCCGGCACCACCTCCCGGCCCGGGACAGTGACGTCGTTCGTTTACGTCGGGCACGCTACCCAGGTGCGGGTGCAGCTCGACGGCGGACCCGCCGTCGTCGCGCTCGTTCCGGAAAAGCTGCCCGGCAGCGACACCGATCTGGTAAACGGGCCCGTCACAGTCAGCTGGGACGACGACGCCGTCGTTTGGCTTCCGGTCCCCGGCACTACCTGACGCCGGGCCATGCCGGGCGGGGTTGCCGTCCGTGCCGCGGCGCAGCGTTCCAGTCCAGAGTTTTTCTCCACAGCGAAAGGTACGGATCATGGCACCAAGAACTAAGGCCTCCCTCGTAGTCGGGGTGGTTGCGGCCGCAGCCTTCGCGCTGTCGGCCTGCGGAACCAGCGGCGGATCGGGTTCTGCACAGTCGGCGCAGCCGGTCAAAACCGAGATCGGCACCGGTGAAGGCCAGGTGTCCATCCTCGGATGGCCCGGCTACGTCGAGGATGGCAGCAACGACCCGGCCGTCGACTGGGTGCATCCGTTCGAACAGGAAACCCAGTGCAAGGTCAGCTTCAAGCCGTTCGGCACCTCGGACGAGGCCGTGACGCTCATGCGCACGGGACAGTACGACGTTATCTCGGCCTCCGGGGATGCGTCGCTGCGCCTGATCGCCGGCCAGGACGTGCAACCGGTCAACATGAGCCTGCTGAAGAACTACCCGGACATCTACCCGTTCCTGAAGGACAAAGCCTGGAACACCGTCAACGGCGTCAACTACGGAATGCCCCACGGCTGGGGCGCCAACCTGCTGATGTACTCCACGGACAAGGTCGCCCCGGCGCCCGCCTCCTGGAGCGCTGTGTTTGACGACGCCGCCAAGAACACCGGCAAGGTCACGGCCTACGACTCGCCCATCTACATCGCCGATGCCGCCATGTACCTCATGGCCCATAAGCCGGACCTCGGCATCAAGAACCCCTATGCCCTCGACAAGGACCAGCTGGCCGCGGCCGTCGACCTGCTCAAGCAGCAGCGCACGCACATCGGCGAGTACTGGAGCGACGTCGTCAAGGAGGTCCAGGCGTTTACGTCCGGGAGCACCGTGGTTGGCACCACCTGGCAGGTGGGGGCCAACATCGCGACGGCAGACGGCGCCAAGGTCGCAACCCTGGTCCCGGACGAGGGCGCCACCGGCTGGTCGGACACCTGGATGATCGGCTCCAAGACCAAGAACCCGAACTGCGCCTACAAGTGGCTCGACTACATCGCCAGCCCCAAGCCGAACGCCCAGGTGGCGGAGTACTTTGGCGAATCGCCGGCCAACGCGAAAGCCTGCGAGCTGACCAAGGATCCCAACCACTGCCAGACGTACCATTCAGGTGATGCGGCCTACGCCGACAGGATCTGGTTCTGGACCACACCGGTGGCCGAGTGCATCGATGGCCGCAAGGACGTCAAGTGCACCGACTATTCGGAATGGACCAAGGCCTGGACGGAAATCAAGGGCTGATTCCGGCTCCGCCGCACCAAACCCTTACGAACGAGCCGGCCCCGGGGGCCGGCAGAGATTAAGGCGAGATGGCACTTCATACGCAACAGCTGCCGCCCGGGGCGCCCGGTGATGCCGGGGCCGTGCCACGGGCGAAAACCAACGCCTTTTCGGCGTTGCTGCACCGCTCGCCCCGGCTGAGGCTGGCGGCCCTGCTCACCGCCCCGGCGGGCTGGCTGGTGCTGGTGTACATCGCCGCTTTGGCGGCACTGCTCATCACCGCGTTCTGGACCGTGGATACCTTCACCGGGGAGGTGTCCACGGTCTGGACCACGGAAAACATCGTCACGGTCCTGACCGATCCGGTGTATCAGCGGATCACCCTGCGGACATTGTGGATCGCCGTGGCGGTCACCGTGATTGACATGATCCTGGCACTGCCCATCGCGTTCTTCATCGCCAAGGTCGCTCCCGCCCGCTGGGAGAAACTGCTCGTTGTGGCCGTGCTGATGCCGCTGTGGGCAAGTTACCTGGTCAAGGCCTACGCCTGGCGGAATGTCCTGTCCGAGGGTGGGCTGCTGGAGTGGCTGGGGACCCCGATCGGCCTGTCCTCGCCGGGCTACGGCGAAACCGCCGTCATCCTGACCCTGTCCTACATCTGGCTGCCGTACATGATCCTGCCGATCTACGCGGGCTTTGACCGGGTGCCCGACTCCCTGCTGGAGGCCTCCGGGGACCTGGGCGCGAAGCCGCTCACCACCATGCGCCTGGTCATGCTTCCGCTGCTGGTCCCCTCCATCATCGCGGGCACGATCTTCACGTTCTCCCTGTCGCTGGGCGACTACATCACTGCGCAGATCGTCGGCGGGACCACCCAGATGCTGGGCACCGTGATTTACGCCAACGTCGGAGCGGCCAACAATCTGCCGTTCGCCGCCGCGGTATCGCTGGTGCCGATCGCCATCATCATGTTCTACCTTTTCGTCGTCCGCCGCACCGGCGCCCTGAACAGCCTGTAGTGCGAGGAGCATCATGAGACTTTCCCGTAGCGCCAAGGTGGTCCTGGGCATTGTCACGGCGCTGGTGTTTTTGTTCATCTACACACCGCTGCTGCTGGTGGTGGTGAACTCGTTCAACGCAGACCGGACTTTCGGCTGGCCGCCCAAGGGCTTCACGCTGGAATGGTGGGGCAAGGCCTTTGACTCGCCCGGCGTCAGGGAGGCCGTCGTGTCCTCCCTGTGGGTGGCAGTCGTATCGACCATCATTTCGCTGGTGCTGGGGACGCTGCTGGCGATCTCATTGCAGCGCTATGAGTTCTTCGGCCGTGACGTCATCAACCTCCTGGTCATCCTGCCCATCGCGTTGCCCGGGGTTGTCACGGGCATCGCGCTGAACAACATGTTCACCACGATCCTGGGCGTCCCGCTGAGCCTGTGGACGGTGGTGATCGCCCACGCCACGTTCTGCATGGTGACGGTGTTCAATAACGCCATTGCTCGGCTCCGCCGCACCAGCGCCGGCCTCGAGGAAGCCTCCGCCGACCTCGGCGCCGGTGTTTTCACCACATTTGGCTTGGTGACCTTCCCGCAGCTCCGCTCCGCCCTGCTGGCCGGCGGCCTGCTGGCCTTCGCGCTGAGCTTCGACGAGATCATCGTTACCACGTTCACGATCGGGGCCGGCGAGACCACGCTGCCGATCTGGATCCTGCAGAACCTCTTCCGTCCGAACCAGGCGCCAGTGGTCAATGTCGTGGCGGTCGTGCTGATCGTGGTCTCGATCGTCCCGATCTGGCTCGCGCAGCGGCTGTCGGGGGACTCGGTGCGTGTCGGCGGCGCCCGGGTGTAGGCGGACAGCGCTATACGGTGCCGGGTTCCGCAGGATCGATCGAGATGACAGCCAGGAATCCGCGGCCCACGATTTCCGGTGTCGCGGTATCGGCGCCGAGGACGGCGTCGTAACGGTTCAGTTCGAGTCGCTCCGGCTCGGGGGCGACGGCGGCCGGCCCGGTGGGAGTGCCGCCTGCAGTCCCGGGGCTGACGGTCCCCTGCCCCTGCAGGAGGATGCCGAGTTGGCCTGCGAACACCGGATGGGCACGCTTCTTGGACAGCTCGACGATCGAGGTGTAGCCCTTGAAGGCGCCGTTGCGGGTGATGACGTTCAGATCCCGGATGTCGCCGGTGGGCAGTGCCCCCGCCGAGTCCGCGTCGCCGGAGAACCGGAACGGCCGGTACTTCTCCAGCGGATGTTCGGCCCCGTCCACGCTCAGCAGCAGCAAGTCGCCGTCAATCACTGTCAGTACACGGTCCATCCCGGCGTACGCGGAGAAGGGGCCCGCCTTGGAGACTTCGGCAATGCTGACGCGCCAGTCCCAGGCGTTGTCCTGCCCTGTATCTTGCGGGGCGGTCCGCAGGGACGGGGTCCTTGGATGGCGCGCCACTTCGCGCGTCACCCCGCCGCCGTTGCGCCAGGGGTGGGCTTTGAGCTCGGCATAGCGGATGATCTCCATGGCCTCAGCCTATCGGCCCGTTTCCGGGGACGGCGCTCGCGCCGACGCGCCGGGACGCCGGCGGGGACTGCGCACGCCCGTGCCGACGCAAAGTCGGCGGCCGGGGCCCGGCCTTGCTAACGTCGGAGGCAGGAAGCGCCCAGAAGGAGCCCGAATGTTTGTCAAAGTGTGCGGCCTGAGCACCCCGGATGCGGTCCGCGTCGCGGCAGGCGCCGGCGCGGACGCCGTCGGCTTCGTCCTGACCCGCAGCCCCCGGGAGGTCACGCCGGAACAGGTCAGGAACCTCCTCGCCCACGTCCCGGACGGGGTGCCCGCGGTGGGGGTGTTCCGGCACGAACCGGCCGCCGACGCCGTCGCCCTCGCCCGTGAGGCTGGCCTGGTCTGGGTCCAGCTCCACGGGGACCGCTCACCCGCTGACGTCCGGACAGTGCACGACGCCGGGATGAAACTGATCAGGGCCGTCACCATGGCCGCCGCCGCGGAGGCGCTCGATGACTGGGGCGAGGATTTGCTCCTGATCGACGCCGCCGTGCCAGGCTCAGGCGAGGCCTGGGACTACGGTTCGGTCCGGGCCAAGGCCCTGACCGGACGCAAGTGGCTGCTCGCCGGCGGTCTCGATCCCGCCAACGTGGCCCGGGCAGCGGCGGAGGCCGGGGCGTGGGGTGTCGATGTGTCCTCCGGCGTCGAGTCGGCGCGCGGCATCAAGGACTTGGCCAAGATCGGGGATTTCGTGCGGGCGGCCAAGGCGCCTGAATGAGGCTGGACCGCCCGCGGACCATCTGAGGGGGCTAGGAGCGTTTGATGATCACGTCATCGATGTATTCGTCGCCCTTTTGCCGGTTGTGCTCCGCCCCGAGCTGAACCTTGCTCAAGGTGCTGCCGAGCATGCTGACGCTCGAGCTGCTGTACTTCTGCACGCCGTCGAACCACACCTGGATTGTTGACTTGCTGCCGTTGGCGGTCACCCGCATGGACACATGGTGCCAGGCGCTCAGGGAGATGCTGCTGGAGATCAGCTTCGTGTAGACAAAGCTGCCACTCGGTGACGTGACCCGGAGCCACAACTGCCCGTTGCTGTTGTAGCGGTAGATGTCCGCGACACGGGTGGATCCGGAGAAGAAACGGAAGTATGGGACGTCATTGCCGGAAACGCCGGCAACAGTGATATTGAACCAGCCGTCTGCGTACGAGGTCTTGGTCCCCGAGGAAAACGTCGGGGAGGAGAGGTTTGCGAGCGAGCCGGAATCGGTGGTCACGTGCAGCTTGGCCGCCTGCGTCCCGGTATGCGGCCGTGAGCTGGATATCGTTGCGGTGCCGGTGCCGGACACCTTGGGGACGAGGGTGCAAAACCCGCCCTTCTCGAAACTGGTGGCGACTACAGCGGTGCCCGGATAGGAATTTGTCGGGATGGTACCGCAGACTGGGTCCGTTGCGGCCGTAGCCGCCGGGGCGGAACCGAAGACGAGGGAACCGGCTACGAGCATTCCGAGCGTCCCAACCATGCTGAGTGTTCTAAGTTTTCTCATTGAAATTACTTTCCGTGATTGGTTCGACTTGTTGGTGTCCGCCCGGTGCCGCGGCACCGGGCGGACGGTTTCTGTCATGCCAGCTGCGCCAGATGCACCAATTGCATGACCACCGCGACGCCGACTATGGCCAGCAGGGCTGCCGTGGTGATCACCACGGCGCGCGGGAGTGCCTTGTCCGGCTGCAACACGCGAAGCACATCGCAGCTCACGAGGGCCGTCATGGTGGCCAGTCCCGTCAGGAAGATGATCATTTCGCACGCACCAGGGCACGCTTTGGCCGATTGAGCTCAATGCCCAGGAATACGAGGGTCAGGGCCGACAGTAGGCAGACAGCCGCCGGCGGTGACCAGAGACGTGCGTAGATCATCGCCGTCGCCACGAGGGTGGACATCGCGAGGCTGAAGGCGATTGCGATGGCGATGCTCAGGGGAAGCGCGCCAGTGGCCTGGGCCGAGCGCGGGGGGTCGAAGCGGAGGAGCAGCACCAGCGCCGTTCCAGGCCCGGCCAGCATCAGCAGGCCTATCACCGCCAGGCGCAGGCCCTCGGGGCCGACAAACGAGAGCGGTATGGCTGCTACGGCGACGGCTGCCGTCGCATAGCTCACGTAGCTGCGTTCAGTTGCCATTGCTAACTCCTTCGATGTGAAAAATCACGCCGCCTGCGTTTTCAAAAACCTTTGTCCAGCCCGGACTCGTGGCGCATGTGGCGGTAAAACGTTGAAGGTCGCCGGTGGGAGTCGAACCGCGAAGTTCGGCTGCCTCCTGCTGGCTTTCGGTAACGATGAGGTACGCGCCCGCTTTGTGGGCGATCTGGTTGGCCGCGTCACAGCTGAGCGGCGCGGCGTTGGGAATGGGCTCGGCAGCAACGAGCGCCCGGTAGTCGTAGTCCGCGTAGTGCTGGTATCTCCACGGGGTGTTGCGAACTGCCTCAATGAGGACGGAACCGGTGGGCGCTGTCGCATAGAGGTGGTTCACTAAGGCGATTTCGTCGTCGTTGAAGCTTTCCATGCCGTCATTTCCGTAACGGGAGACGACAGTGGCTGTAGCGAGCACCGCGCCCATCAGCAGTAGCGCAAGGGCCCGGCGCAGGCTCAGCCCTGCGGCACTGTCTGACATCAGTGGCAGCACCGCCAGGCAGACGGCGAACGGAAGACTGAAGAGATACAGGCGCAGAAGCAGTTCACCGCCATAGGGCTGGAGGGGAATCAGGACCAGCGGCGCCAGCGCCGCGGTCGCGGCCGCCAGCCACGGTGCCTTCCGCCGGTAGCCCACTATGGCGCCGGCAACGGCGAGCACCCAGACCAGCGCAACCTCGGCCATGCGCGTGTAGACCACGAACATGTGGGCGTCGCTGCCTGAGACCCTGCTGCTCAGCGCGCCGAGGCTGTTCGCACCGATGTCACCGAGCGAGCCGAGCAGCTGGCCGAAATGCCCCTCCACGAATGTGGAAGCCGCAAAGAGCAGCCAGCCGACGGGCAGGACCACGGCCAGGACCGGCAAGAAGCGCAGCCGGAGACGTCCGGTCAGCAGGAGCGCGGCCAGGATGGGGATCGCGGCGAAGGGGCTGAGCTGGTGTGAAGCCGTCATGGCAAGCAGGATCAGCGCGCAGACCACCACGAGAATCGCCGTGTCCGCCCGGTGCGGTTCCGCGGCGCCATACCGCGGGACCGAGCTGTCCAGTTTGCTGACACTGCGGGCAAGCCACCGGGAGAAGCGGGTGCGCTCCGTGGGCCAGGCCCAACCGCCGAAGACGCTGAGCAGGCAGGCAATCAGTGTGAGCAGGAGGAGGAACGAATAGGCCTGTGGTGACAGGTAGTCCTGTCCAATCCAGCTGGCCACGTAAAAGATCCAGACAGCCGCCCAGGCCTGGCGCGGATTTGCCGTCAACCGCCGGGCCAGGGCCAGCAGTGGTGCGAGCAGGAGGATGTTGATGCCCACCGGCGCCCACGTTGCGATCCCGAAAAGATCCTTGGCGCCCGTCGCCCCGGAGAGCATTCCCAGCACGTTGAAGAATCCTGGCCAGTTGAAGTAGGCGTCCAGGGTCGGATCCAGCTGGCCCGATTGGCTAATGGTGTCCGCAATGCCCAGATGCCGGAAGCTGGCCTCGAGCCGGGGCAGGCCATGAATGATCGGGTCAGCACCGTCGAGGAGAACCACTGTGACCAGGAGCTGCCAGGTCAGAAGCGCCGGAACCAGACGGCGGAGGCTCAGCGAGGCGACAAATCCGGCGAGGCTGAGCGCGAGCGCAACGAAATAGGCCGGCGGAAGGGCATCAATCAGCCCGGCCCCGCCGATCTGAAAAGGATTGACCTGGTTCATGCTCCACACGCCGAGGGCGAGCGCGGCCGCGGCTGCCGCGGCCAGGGCACCGATGTGCCACGACGGGGTGAGTCCGAGGTTGCGGTGGGTGGGCGGCTTAGCACCGCCGACGTGCGCATGCGCCTCATGCCGGTGGGCGGTGCCCACAGGGAGGCTTGTTGCCGTTTCGTGTGTCATCATTTCTCGATTCAGGTCGGCTGGTGGCGCGCCGCTGAAGGAATCTCGCCTGCGGTGGAGGCGGGCTTCATCCGGGTCAGGGTGATCAGGCGCCAGGTGGCCATCAGGCAAGCAGCCGCTTGGGCAACGGCCCATAGGACTGAGACCCCGGTGAGGCCATATTGCTGCGCCACTGCCGCGGCGGGTGCCACGACCAGGATGGCGGCCAGAGTGGCGACTATCGTGGATTCGAAAAGCCGCCCTTGGGCCCGGCACAGCCCGTAGTAGACCTGGGTCACGCAACTCAGGAGGAGTGCCGGGACGAGTACAGGAATGAGGACCCACGCGGACGCGTAATCCGGTCCGAGGAAGCCCAGAAGCAGGGGGCCGGCCAGCAGCAGTATCAGCCCGGCCACGAGAGTCAGCATAAAGCTGGCCCGTAACGCTGAGGCGAGGAGGCCCGGCCGCGCCCGTGAACCCGCGAGGGCCGTTTGCAGGGTAAACCCGGCGGACTGCGGCACGAAGAACACTGCCGAGGCCATCATCCAGACCACATACCAGGCGGCAGTCGACGCCGGGCCCAGGGTAGCTGCAACGATGAGCGGGAGCAGGTAGCCGGGCGCGCGGTCGGCGAGCGTGAGGGCGTGGTTGGGAAGCCCCGGCTTCAGGAGATTGAGGGCCGGCCGAGGCCGGAAGCCGTGCTTCCAGTCCGGGGACACGTGGGCACGGGCGAGCTGGCGCAGCCCTACGAGGACACTGGCCAGGGCGCCGGCGGCGACGGCGCCCACAATCACCGCCAGGTCACGGAGCCCGGCGGCCAGCGCGGCGGCCAGGAAGAGGAGCTGGACGAGGGACTGTGCGAGGCTTCTGACCAGCGTGCGGTCGGCCCGTTCCTGGGCTACGCCCACGTGGTCCAGCTGGTAGGCGGTGGCGGCGAGCAGTGCCGTGGCCAGGAAAAGAATGGTGACCAGGGGGTCGGCCCAGGCCTCGCCCACGCCTGTGCCGAGCCACGAGGTGACGGCAACCAGCAGGCCAGCGCCCAGCAGGGAGCAGGTTGCCACGGTAAGCAGGCCGGTGGCGATGAGCCGCCGGCCGCCGTCAGTTTCCGCGGGCAGCAGCGTCAGCGTGGCAGGCCCGACGCCGAGCATCCCCAGCTGCACGGTCAGGAGCGCGGCTGCGACCACCGCGGACCCCAGGCCTATTTGCTCCGGCGGGAGCACGAGGGCCGCGAGTGCCCAGAACAGGAAGCCCGTCACCATGGGGGCAATCCTCGCGGCGGCCAGCCAGGCCGCGTTCCCGCCGACCGAGATCGGTTTGTGGGCCGGCCGCAGGAGCTCGCCGGCCATGGCGCGGTAGTTGTAGAGCAGGAAGCCCATCCAGTACGGCAGGAAGCGGGGTGCCCGGACCAGGGACATGCCGACCCCCCGCACGGTGGCCAGCAGTGGCAGCATCACGAGCCAGCCGGCGCGGCCCGTGTGCTTGCGGACGGTCCGGGCCATCCCGGCCCCGTCCTGGAGCCATTGGTCGCGGGCGTAGTCGAACGTGTCGTCAAACCGGTGCCTGACCACCACGGAGTCGGAGACGCCGAGCTTGAACCCGGCCTGCTCCAGCCGGATTCTCAGCTCCACATCCTCCCCGGAGCGGAAGTCGTCGTCGAACCCGACGTCGAGCAGCACGTCGCGGCGCATCAGCGTGGCGCTGACGCCAAACCACTTGCGCACCCGGCTGTGGTTGTGGTGCCAGGCCAGCGCAGCCCCCCAATAGCCGGGGCCGTCGGCTTCGCTGGCCAGCCCGAATTGCAGGCCGTCGTAGCCGCCGGCCTCGAATTCGCTCAGCAGCCGGGACAGGCTCTTCGGCGGAAGGACGACGTCGGCGTCGATCAGGGCGACAACGTCGCCGGTGGCACTGCGGGCGCCGAGCATCCGTGCGGCAGGCAGGCCGCGTCCTTCATCGGAGATGACAGTCGCCCCGCAGTCGCGGGCGATTTCGACAGTGTCATCCGTCGAGCAGCCATCGACCACGATCATTTCGTACGGGTGTTGGCTGCGGATCGACTCCAGGCACTCGCCCAGCCAGGCTGCGGCATTGCGCGCCGGAACAACAACCGACACCTTCAGATCGCTCACGTGGCCTCGCCTCACTCATCCAGTTTTGAACGAACCAGATTCGCGATGAAGTCAGAGGCCTGGTCCGCTGACCAAGCGGCGGGAAGCCGGAGCAGCCAGCAGGGAACGTCCTCCAGGGCCCGGCGCACCACGGCCGCCTTCTGGCCAAAATGCTCCTCCAGCGGGACCAGGCTGGTGGCGCCGAGGGCCTCGACAAGGCGCCGCGAGACCATGGGCAGTTCCGAATGGAAGTTGCCGACGACCCGGGAGGTCATCCACTCGGCGCTGCGTGCTTCCAGCCGCGCGTCCGCGCCGTCGAAGCGCTCGAGGAAGATGGCCAGCTGTGCCGGCGCCGCGGACGAGATCCGTTGCGCCCCGAAAACATGCTCCGGCTGCACCATGCGGTGTTCGGGGGACCAGCGCCGGGTGAATGCGGCTGTTTTCGGATAGCGGACAATGACCGGATGGACCGCCGTGGCCAGATGGGCGACAGGAGTCGTCAGCCATCCGGGGGCCAGGGGCTTGCGGGTTCCCCGGAACATGTCCGGGTAGATGGCGCGGTGGTGGGGTTTGATGAACATCGGTTTGGCGTAGCCCATGAGCATTCCGCCGGCGCCCATGAAGGCCCAGTCGTCGGCCATGAACCGCACGTCGGGCATGGCCACCAGCTTCGCCACCGTACTGGTCTTTCCAACACCTCCCCAGGCCGGCAGGAGAACCCCGGAGCCGCGGAAGTCCACCACGGCAGCATGGATCATGGCCGTCTCCTCCTGGACACACAGCCGGTCCAGCAGCGGAATCACAGAGGTCAGGAGCTCACCGGCGCCTTCGATCCGGTACCCGTCCTTTGTTTCGATGATCTGGACGCGGTCCGCCGGAATATAGAGGGACTCCCCGGTGAACCGGTAGGCATCCTCCGCGTGCGACTGGCTGGAAACCGGCGATATCTTGGCGCCGATGGTGATCCGCCGCGGCGCGGTGGAATTCCCCAGGAACGGGGCGAGCATATCCCGCAGTTGCGGTTCCCCTGGTGTGCCCGCCTCCACGTCGATGCCCACGATCCCGTGGACATCGAAGGAGGCTCCGGCAGAGGCGCCAATGGGCTGTTTCACGTCGCGCTCAGGTTGGCTCATGATCCAAGCTTTCTGGGGTCGGGTTCCTGCGGTCAGGTGGTTCCGGGTGCAGGGCCTGCACCCGGCGCTCTACGGGGAAGGGCGCAGCGCGGTTCATTTGACTTCCCGCCACGGCTCTTCCGGCGTCACAACAGCCGCTTTGACCGGCGACGGCGCCGCAGGCAGCCGGCGGCCGCGCACATAGCCGGTCGCGGTGGCCGCGAGCACGGCGATGATGGCCGCTGCCCGGCCGAGCCCGGCACGGTCCCCGCCGCCGAGCCCGCCGCGGATTCCGGCGAATACTGCACGAGGCAGGACCTGCCGGACATAGCGCCGTTCGGGACCAAGTGCCCGTTTGTGGCCGACCACCCTGCTGACCTGCGCCTTGGAAATCCCTTCGCCCCAGGAACGGGCCAGCATGTAGCGCAAGGTGCCGCGCTCGGCCGGAACGTGGTGGTGCACCAGGGCCGCGGGCTCATAGACCACCCGGGATCCGGGAGCTCCGATCACCGCGCGGATGCACAGTTCGGTCTCTTCGCAGCCCAGCGGGACGGCGTCCTGACGGCCCAGGGTTGTGTTGAAACCGCCGACCCGTTCCAGGACGCTGGCGCGGAAGGACATGTTCGCGCCAATGACGTTGCGGACTTCGGCGGCGACTTTGGGCATTCCCCGGTACGTGCAGCCGACAATCCAGTCGAGCTCGTTGGCGAAGTAGCCCGGCCGTCCGGCTTCCCAGAGCGGTTCCACCCGGCCGCCGACCGCCAGAACGTCGGGATCGTCGTACATCGCCGCGAGCCGTTCGAGCCAGTCCGGCTCGGCTTCGGCGTCGTCATCGAGGAAGGCCACGATCTCGGCCTTAGCGATGCCTGCTCCGGTGTTGCGGGCGCCCGAGAGACCCTTGGGTCCGGCGTTCTCGATAATTACGGCATCCGGGACGGTAAAGATCAGGCGCTTGTACAAGTCCACGTTGTAGTCCACGACGACGATCGTCTGCTTGGGTGGGAAGGTCTGGGTGCGGACGGAGTCCAGGGCGCCGATCAGCTGGTCCCACCGGTCCTCCGAATAGGAGCAAATGACCACGGATACTTCCGGAAGGCTGGAGTTCTCGGACATCCTATTCGCCTGCCCGTACGCCCAGGACGCTGCTGGGATCGGTGGGAACGTGCGGGAAGACCTCGTTGGGGTACTTGTACTTGACCCGACGCAGGGCCTCGGGGCGGGCGCCGGCGGTCGGGGCTTCCCAGCTCACGCGCTCGCGGGCCAGGGTGCGGAGGACCCGCCAGCCGTCCCGGAAGGTATGCAGGTTTGACTGCCCGGAGATGCGGGACAGTTCGTGGCTGGGCACCTCGGCAATGCGCAGGCCGGCCCTCGAGGCCCGCACAATCAGTTCAGTTTCGATCTCGAACCCGTCCGACTCCAGCTCCAGAATGTCAACGCATTCCCTGCGCAGGGCGATGTAGCCGTAGCAAAGGTCCGAGTAGTCGCTGTGGAGGACCGTGTTGGCGAGCCGGGTGAGCATCTTGTTTCCGCCGCTGCGCAGCCATGTGAGATCGTCTGAGCCGCCGCCCGTCACATAGCGGGAGCCTTTGACGAAGTCGTATTCGTGCTGGAGCGGAGTCACCAGCCAGCCGATCTCCTGGGGGTCCATACTGCCGTCGCCGTCGAGCATGACGATGATGTCGCCGGAGGCTGCGGCGAATCCGGCCCGCACGGCGTTTCCTTTGCCGGGGCGGGGCTCTGCCACCACCACGACGTCCAGGCGCAAGGCCCGGGCCACCTCCACTGTGCCGTCCAGGGAACGGCCGTCAACAATTACCACCTCATCCACATAGGACGGCATTCGCCGCAGCACCCACGGCAGGTTCATTGCCTCGTTCAAAGTGGGGATCACCACGCTGACCGAGGGGTTTGCCGGCGGGGGCGTCGTTTGGGGGCGCACGTTCGGCTTGAGATTCGGGATGGACACTGGCCTCACCACTCAATGACGTATTCTGCTCGTCGCAACTACAGCGCTTTCCGACTCCTCCGACCGGAAAATAGACCCAATGCTTACGCTGTTCGGTTGTCGACAACTTAGTGATATACCCCAGGGTTAAAGTTTGGTTTCGCCACCTTGCATTAACCTTGGATTAACTAGAACCTTCAACCAAATTTGAGGCAAAACTGTTGATGGGCGGTTGCCTCCATGCGACACTGGCCGGATGCGGACACCCGTTTATTGGGGGCGCGTGCCGGCAGGACGCCGGCGTCTCCTGACCTGCAGGACCATGGCGGTTCCCGCCATGGTCCTGGTCATGGCCCTGGCGGCGTGCGGCACGGATGCCGCTCCACAGGGCGAGCGGCCGCTGTTCACGTCCATTTCGGCGTCGCCGGCGGCTCCGCCGACCGACGCCGGAACAGGAGGGGCACAGCCCGGGCTCCAGTCGGTGGCGCCGACCGAGCCGCCGGCAGGTGGCACCGCGACTGCCGCCCCTGCGACTGGGGGCGCGCCGGCGTCCCGGCCTGCCCGGACATCGGCACCGCCTCCGGACCGGACCACTGACACGGCTATGTCGGGGGATCTGCCCGGATGGAGGAACGTCTTTGTGGAGGACTTCTCCGGCGGTGACGTCCCCCTGGGCTCCTTTCCCGGGCCGCTTTACCGGGACCGGTGGAGTGCCGGATACAAAGACGGAACACCGGATACGGACGGGCAGGTCAGCGGCGGAAAATCGGGCTACTATCCCTCGAAAGTCCTGAGCGTCAAAAACGGCGTTCTGGACTGGTTCATGCATTCGGAAAACGGTGTCTTCATGGGTGCCGCGCCCACGCCCAAATTTCCGAATGCCAGCAAGAATCCCCCGAGGGCCAACAGCATGCTGTACGGCCGCTACTCAGTCCGGTACAGGGGGGATGCCATGCCTGGCTTCAAGACGGCGTGGCTCCTGTGGCCGGATAGTGGCATCTGGCCGCGGGACGGGGAGATAGATTTCCCCGAAGGCGACCTCGGAGCAATCCTGACGGCAGCTGCCCATTTCATGTCCTTGGATCCAAAGCGCTTTGAACAGTTCTTTTCCAATAAAGTTTCCACAGACTGGCATGTTGCCACGACAGAGTGGACCCCCGGTCGCGTTGAGTTCTTCATTGACGGACGATCCATCGGCGCGAGCACAACGGACGTGCCCTCGACGCCCATGCATTTCATCCTGCAGACCGAATCCTGCCTGCCTCTGTGTCCGGCTCCGGAAACCCAGGGCCACGTCTACCTGGACTGGGTCAGCATCTGGGTGCCGGCCTGAGCCCTCTCGGGGCGCGTCCGACGGCTTACCGGCGGCCTACCCGCCGCCGCACACCTGAGCCCTAATGCCGCAGCAGATTACCGGCGGAGGGTGAAGGAGTCCGAGAAGCTGTAGCCGTCGGCGGGAATGAACCGGGCGGCAAGTTCATCCGCCGTCGCCATGACGTCCAGGGTCCCAAAGGCCGGGTCCTGGTTCTTTCCGGATGTGCTGGCGAAGTAGCGCATCTCCGGGTCCTCGGATCGGACGTTGTAGAGTCCGACGCCGCCAACGCCGACGGTGGCGAACACGGTCCCCGAGCCCTGGGCCATGGCGTCATCGGTATCGGCCAGGCATGCGGAGGCGAAGGTCGCGGGAACGAGTTCCGCGCAGCCTCCGCCCGTGGCCAGTTGATGCGTCCGCTGATAGACGTGGTCGTGGCCGGACAGGACCAGGTCCACCTGCTTTTCGATCAGCATGTTCGTAAAGTCCTGCCCCGCCTGGCAGTCGTAGTTGCCGACGCTCAGGCACGGGGTATGCATGCCCACCACCGTCCAGGGGATGTTCTGCGATTTGGCCTCGTCGATGGCGTCCGCGGTCCAGCGCCAGCGTTCGCTGTCCCTTGAGTAGTCCAGCGGCTCCCCGCCCCGGAAATCGATGCCGGGGGAAACCATGATGAAGCGGACAACCGGATTCTGCTCGGGGACATCGAGGCGCCATTGGACGCCGTATTCGCCCTGGAGGCCGGGCATCCTGTTGGGCAGGCACTGGACATACTTCTCGATGTCGCCATCCCGGCCGTCACTCTCGTGGTTTCCGGTCACCAACTGGTACGGGAAGTTCTCGCCGAGACGGGCGGTGACCATGTCGCAGAACTCCTGTTCGAGCCCGGCCTTGTATGCGAAGTCGCCCAGAGCCAGGTTCAGGTGGGGCTTGAGGCCGGCAACGGCGTCGAGCACTTTCTTGGCGCCCGAGCCTACGCCGATGTCACCCTGGGCGGTGAAATGCACGGGCTCGCCGGCCGACGGCGCGGCAGACGACGACGGCGGTGCGGTGGACGGCGATGGGGGCGACGGCGCGGGGGACGACGGCGTGCCGGGGCTCGGGCGCGGTGCGGGTTCCGGCGGCCCGGGCTGGCAGGCGGAAAGCAACAGACCCAGGCTCAGCAAGCAAGCGCCGATACCCGCCTTGCCATGTTTCCCCAGGGACCTGGCCACGATTCCTCACATCATTTGGTTGATCAGGACTGTGTAAATAGTTCTGCGAAATTCGGTGATTGGCCGGCATTTATAGGCCAGAGTAACCCGGCCGTGGAGCGAAGGCCAGAGAACGCGTCCGGCCCCGGATCGCTGGACCCGCCGTCGGAAATCCCGCCGCCGCCGCGCGACGCCGCCGCCGGGGTGGCCGCTGGCGTGTCGCGTGCCGCGTGTCCCGCGTCAGGGCCGGTGGGACCTAGCCCGGGACGGGCTTCCTCGTTAGCATGCAGAGTGGGGAATACCCCGACCGCCCCGGCGGGACAGGCCCGCCACCGCTCGAAGGAGACCGTTGTGACTCTGCCCGAAGGTTTGACCCCCGGAGTGTGGACATTGGACATGTCCCACAGCGAAATCGGTTTCAGCGTCCGCCACGCGGGCATCAGCAAGGTCCGCGGCCGGTTCAACGAGGCCTCCGCCGAGGCAAGGGTGCGCGAGTCGCTGGCGGACGCAAGCCTGCACGCCACGGTCAAGACCGCCAGCTTCGATTCGGGCGACGCCAACCGCGACGGCCACGTCCGCGGCCCGGACTTCTTCGACGTTGAGCAGTTCCCCGACATGACTTTTCGGGCCACCGGGATCCGGGGCGAGGGGGAAGACTATGTGCTGACCGGCGAGCTCACAATCCGTGGAGTCACCAAGCCGGTGGAGCTCGAAGTCGAGTACACCGGTGTGGCGGTGGACCCCTTCGGCGCCACCCGGGCCGGATTCAGTGCCGAGGCGGACATCAGCCGGAAGGAATTCGGCCTGACGTGGAACGCCGCCCTTGAAGCGGGCGGCCTGCTGGTCAGCGACAAGGTTAAGATCAACGTTGAGGCCGCCATGGTCAAACAGGCCGATACCTAAGCACCGACGAGGCGGGCCCAACCCGGACGGGCACCCGTGGACCGGGCTCGTGGAAACCTGTCCGGGGTTGGGCGCGAAAGTCAGGGATCTTTCCGGGTAAACCACTGATCCGAATGTCACTCCTACGGGCGAGAATTAATCCATGAAGACACTCCTTAACATCATCTGGCTGCTCTTCGGCGGCCTGTGGCTTGCCCTGGGATATTTCCTGGCCGGCGTCGTCTGCTGCCTGCTGATCGTCACCATTCCGTGGGGCCTGGCCTCGTTCCGCATCGCGTCCTATGCCTTGTGGCCGTTCGGCCGCATGGTGGTGGACAAGCCCGGCGGCAACGGCATATTCACCCTGGTGGGAAATGTCATCTGGCTGCTTGTGGCCGGGATCTGGATCGCGATCGCGCACGTCGTTACGGCCTTCGCCATGGCCATCACGATTATCGGCATTCCGCTGGCGATCGCCAATCTCAAGCTCATACCCATCTCGCTGATGCCGCTCGGCAAACAAATCATCCCGAGCAACACCCCGTATGTGACCGCCTACAGCCCCGGCCGGCGCTAGGCGGCGGCAGCGCAGCCAGCAGGCCGGGGGCACTTCGCCTGTCAGTTCAAGCAATCCGAGGGAGAGGACCATGAGCCAAACGGCAAATGGCGACACGGACCTCATGCTGGTCATTGTCCGCGAGTTCAGGGCGCCGATCCAGGGTGTGTGGTCGGCTTTGACGGACCCGGACCAGGCTCCGCAGTGGTGGGGTCCGCGCGGCTTCCACGTC
This sequence comes from Arthrobacter sp. 10N44_2, assembly GCF_056394385.1. Lineage (NCBI taxonomy): Bacteria > Bacillati > Actinomycetota > Actinomycetes > Micrococcales > Micrococcaceae > Arthrobacter > Arthrobacter sp. 10N44_2. Next base: position 184,215 of record NZ_JBFTHT010000006.1, read on the forward strand.
CCGCGTGAGAGCGTCGACGCGGACCTCGAAGTCGGCGGCCTGTACCGCGCCTGCATGATCCAGGACAGTACCGGGCAGCAATTCTGGTGGAGCGGGGTGCATACCGATGTCGAGCCGCCGCACCTGTTCGTGTTCACCCATGCCTGGGACAAGCCGGACGGAACCCGCGGCTTCGAGACCGAGGTGACGATCCGGTTGGAGGAGATCGACGGCGGCACGCAGATGACCTTCGCCCAGGGGCCGTTCGACTCCGCGGAAAGCCGCGACCGCCATGGCGAAGGGTGGCGCGAGTCGTTCGACCGGCTGGCGAATCACCTCAGCGTGGCTGCCTGAGCCGCCGGCCGCCGGTGGGAGGCCGGCACACGGCTCACGCGAGTTCGCCCTTCAGGTTCCGGCGGGCCGCGTCCAGCCACAGTGTCCGGCCGCGGTCGGTATGGAAGAGCGGATCGAGCTGCAGCAGCTGGCGGACGACGGCGGCGCGGCCGGCGGCGAAGTCGGCGTCGCCGATGTGGGCGAAATCTTCCCTGACGGCGGCGAGGTAGCGGGCGTAGGCCTCCGGTTCCCCGCCGAGGACGGAGAGGTCGGCGTCGCTGAGCAGGGCGCCGTCGTCGTCTCCGGGCTCCGGACAGTGGTCGGCCGTCAGCAGCACCAGGCGCACCACTTCGTCCACCTCGGCGGCCGGTAGACCGGCATGTCGGAGCCGGTCGTCGGCCAGCCGTGCCGACTCTTCCTCGTCCTGGCCTGCCACGCCGCGGTAGACGGCGTCGTGGAACCAGGCGGCCAGCAGCACGGTGCGGGGCGGATCGGCGGGATCGCACAGCAGGTCCAGGGCTTCCAGCACCGCCAGCAGATGGGTGCGGCCGTGGTACTTCCGGTGTTCCTCGCCCCAGCGGTCCAGCAGGTCCAGGAAGAGGGCGTCGTGGCCCGGCAACGCCTCGTTCCAGCGGTTCAGGAGCGGGACCCGGAGGGCCTTGCCGCGCCGTCGGGCCGGGATCCGCAACCCGCTGGCGATCAACTTTCGGACGAGGACCCGGCCCTCCACAGGAATGGCGCCGGCCGCCACCAGGGCCTCGTACCGGGCCTCGGCGACGTCGTAGTGGTCGCCGTCGAACGCTCGCCCGGGGATGCCGGCGGCTGCGGCGAAGGCGTGCAGTTCCGCGAGCGACGTGTCCGAGACCAGATGGGAAAAGTGGGTTCCGTGGGCAGGCCAGAGCGGCGGATCGACGTAGACGGCCATGGTGGCAGTCTAGTCCCGACCGCGGACACGCGCGGCCCGGACTGCGCGCACCGGTGCGGGCACCGGGAGGGCGCCGCCGTCGGGGTCATGCCGCGACGGCGGGGCCACCGCCGTTGTGGTCACACCGCGACGGCGGGTCGGATGTTCTGGTTCCCGCGGAACACGTTCCCGGGATCAAACTCGCGTTTCACTTCTGCCAGCCGGTTGTAGTTTTCGTCGCCGTAGGCCGCGCGGATCCGGGCCTGGCCTTCGTCGCCGATGAAGTTCAGCCAGACGCCCCCGGTCGCGTAGGGGGAGATGTCCTGGCGGAAGCGTTTGACCCATGCCTTCGCGTCCTGCCCGCCCTGCGGGGTGTCGCCCAGGCCGAACGGGTGGCTCACCCAGTTGGCGGTCCGGTTCAGCAGCGGGGTGGCCGCGGCGGCCGGCCCGCTCACCGCCCCGCCCCAATGGGCGATCAGTTGCTGGGAGCTTGGTCCCGGGAGGTTCCGGGCCGAGTCGATGATGACGTCCAGGGCGTCGTCGGAGAGTTCGTCGTGGTAGTCGGCGCTCCAGTAGTTGTACTTGCCCGGCGGGTCGTCCAGGGAGCACTGGAAGTCTGCGTAGCCCGTGTCTTCCACCAGGTCCACAACAGGGCCCAGTTCCCGGTATGCCTTGGCATGTTCTTTGCCTTCCTCGGCATCCCCGGCGAAGACATACACGACGTACACCGCCATCTTGCCCACCATGGCCGCGGGCACGAAGGGTTCCGCCGGTGCAATCCCGTAGATGAGGGTGGCGGACTCTTCGTTGGGAGCCGCGGAGGCCAGGTCCCGGTATCCGCGGCTGAGTTCCGGGGCCGCGTCCCCCGGCCACATCAGCACCCCGGCATGCACGCGTGGCCCCAGCTGATGCAGGCCGAACGTAAACGAGGTGGCGACGCCGAAGTTCCCGCCGCCGCCGTGCAGGGCCCAGAAGAGTTCGGGATTCTCCTGGGCGCTGGCCCTCACCTGCTCGCCGGTGGCCGTGACCAGATCCACGGAGACGAGGTCGTCGCAGGCGAAGCCGAAGGCGCGCTCGAGCCAGCCGGACCCGCCCCCGAGCGTGAAACCCGCGAGCCCGGTCGTGGAGACCCGCCCGCCTGTGATGGCGAGGCCGTATTCCTGGGTGGCGCGGTCGAACTCGCCGCAGGTGAGGCCCGCGCCCACCGTGGCAGTGCGGGCCTCCGGGTCCACCCGCACGGATTTCATCGGACGAACGTCGACCACGAGGCCGCCGTCGTTCATGGACATGCCGGCCACGGAATGGCCGCCGGCCCGGACGGCGACTTCGAAGCCGTGTGTCCGCGCGTATGCCAGCGCCTCGGCCACCCCTACCGGGTCGGCGCACGGGGCAATGACGGCCGGATGGCGGTCGATCATCGCGTTGAAGAGTCTTCGTGTTTCGTCGTACTCCGGGTGACCCGGCCTGACCCACCTCATGGCAGTGCTCCCTCGGTGACCGCGGCTCCGCCCCACTTTTCGAGCTTACGACTGCACGCCAGTTGTGGCTACGGCCCATTGCTTAGCCAGCCGCGCACCGCCGGCGCCTTAGTCGCGGACACCTGTCCGCCGACCGGGTGTTCTGGTGCGGGCGGCTGGCGGGAGTAGGCGGTGGTTTAGCCGCGGGCGTCGCGGACCGGGTGCTGGCTGACGATGGAAACCCGGTTGAACGCGTTCATCGTAATCGCCAGCCAGCTGACGGCGGAAAATTCTTCGGCCGTCAGGTGCCGCCTGGCCTGTGCGCCTTCATGGTCGCGGGTATGGGCGTCAGAGATGGTGGTGATGGCCTCGGCCAGCGTCAGGGCTGCACGTTCCTTTTCGGAGAACAGGGTGGTGTCGCGCCATGCGGGGAGGACGGCCAGGCGCTGGGCCGACTCGCCGTTCTTGACGGCGTCGCCCACGTGCATGTCCAGGCAAAAGGCGCAGCCGTTGATCTGCGAAATGCGGACATTGAGCAACTCGATGAGGGTGTCGTCCAGCCCGGCCTCGGTGGCGGCTTCCTTGGCTTTCAGGCCCAGCCCGTTGAGTGCGCGCCAGGCAGCGGGGTGCGCCTTGTCAAGGAATATGCTCCGGTGCCCGGGATCCTGCGGTGCCGTCGTGTCATTCATGAATTCCACAATACCGACGGGCCTCGGCACGGCCCGGAGCGGCGTGTGACAATTTTGTCAAACCTGTGACAAGCTTTGGAGGTGGGAGTGTTTGGTTCGGCGGCCGGCTCCTTGGGGGACCCGGCCGCCGGACCGCTCCTTCAGAGCCGGGCCTCCCGGGCAGCTACTTTCGAGCCGGGCCAGACTTCGCACCGCCGAGCTCCGCTAGGCCGGGCTTCACGAGCCGGGCCGCATTAACCGGGCCACATTAACCCGACGACTCCTTCTGAGCCGCTCCTTCCGAGTCGCGCCCTCCTAGCGGTGCCTTCCGGGCCGGGCCAGGCTTCGCGCCGCCGAGCTCCGCCAGGCCGGGCTTCACGAGTTGATTTTCGCCAGTTCCCGCTGGGGGGACATGTCCAGTTTTCAGCCAATCGTGCGGCCGCGGGAGGACATGTCCAGTGGCCACGTCCGGCAGCGGGGCACATGTCCACTCTTAAGGTCCGGGTATGGGCACAAAGGGCGTATGTCCACTGGCACGGGGCGGCGGAGGGCACGTCCGGTGGTCACACGTGGCAGCGATGGGCATGTCCATTTTTTGGGCAATTTTGCGGAGCGGGGGAGGGCATGTCCCTTGGTCACGCCGGGCAGCGGAGGACATGTCCAGTCTTCAGGCCCGGGGATGGGCACAAAGGGAGTATGTCCACTGGCGCGGGCCAAGGAGGACATGTCCCGCGGACTCACAGGTGAGCAGGAGCAGCGCCAGCAGCAGGGGAAGCCGCCGAAGCCGCGCGGGCCAGTTCCGCCCCCGCCGCCTGCATGGCTGCCGGATCTCCGGCCACGATGATGCGGGCAAAGCTGTCTGCGTAGTCGCCAAGGTCCGGATCCACCGATCCCACCACCGCGTACACCGGCGTGGTGCCGGCACGGGCCAGGATGGCACCGATGATCTTCCCCTGGCCGGTCTGGGAATCCAGCCGGCCCTCGCCGACCACCACCGCGCTGCTGGCCGCCAGTTGCGCGTCGAAGCCCAGCAGATCCAGGACATAGTCCGCCCCTGACACCAGGCGGGCGCCGTAACGGGCCCACATTCCGCCGGAGAAGCCACCCGCCGCGCCGGTCCGGGCCACCAGACGGGGATCGCGGCCGTAGTCCCGGGCGAACTCCGCCGCGAGCAGTTCGAGTCTGTGTGTCAGCAGCTCAACCGCGGCCGGCCCGGCTCCCTTCTGCGGCCCGAACACGCGTGCGGCGTCGGAAAAACGCGTCGTGACATCACTCAGGATCACCAGCTCGGCACCGCGGAGCCCGCCGCGTTCCTCGATCGCGGCGATGGCGCCGGCCCCGCCGTCGGTGGTGGCCGAGCCCCCTGCCGCCACCACGATGCGGCGTGCGCCGTGCCGGGCGGCCTCCGCGATCAGGACGCCGGTGCCGTACGTGCTCGCCGTCAGCGGGTCCCGGCCGCCGGCGGACGGCAGGTTGAGGCCGCTCGCGACGGCCAGTTCGACGACGGCGGTCCCGTCGGCGGTGAGCTCGACCGCCGCCTCGAGGGGTTCGCCCCACGGCCCGACCGTGGTGACAAGGACGGGCCGGGCGTCCAGACCGCGGGCGAGGGCCTCGGTGGTGCCCTCGCCGCCGTCGGCCACGGGCAGCTCTCGGGCCGCCGCGCCGGCCGTGCGGATGCCGGCCGCGATGTGCCCGGCCACCTCGGAAGCCGTGAAGGTGCCCTTGAAACTGTCCGGGGCCACCAGGATGCTCATCGGCTCAGAACCCTACGTTTTCCCGGCCCTTGAGCTGCAGCATCTGCCGCGCCTCGTCGGGGGTGGCGACCTCAAAGTTGAGGGCTTCCAGGATGGTGCGGATCCGGGTGACCTGTTCGGCGTTGGACGCGGCGAGCTGCCCGGGACCGATCCACAGGGAATCCTCCAGGCCCACCCGGACGTGGGAGCCCATGGCGGCGCCGATCGTGGCGAGCGGCATCTGGTTCCTGCCGGCGCCCAGGATGGACCACTCATAGTCCTCGCCGAGCAGGCGGTCCGCCGTGCGGCGCATGTGCATGAGGTCCTCGGGGTGCGCGCCGATGCCGCCGAGCAGGCCGAAGACCGACTGGACGAACAGCGGTCCCCTGGCCAGCCCGCGGCCGTGGAAGTGCGCGAGGTTGTTCAGGTGCGAGATGTCGTAGCACTCGAACTCGAAGCGGGTGCCGTTCTGGTTGCCGATGCCCAGGATGGTCTCGATGTCCTGGAAGGTGTTCTTGAAGACGAGGTCGCGGCTCTTTTCGAGCCCCTCGCGCTCCCAGTCGTGGCCGAACTCGGTGAAGCGGTCCAGCATCGGGTACAGCCCGAAGTTCATCGAGCCCATGTTGAGTGAGGCAAGCTCCGGCTTGAACAGCGCCGCCGGCTGCATCCGCTCCTCGACGCTCATGTGCGGCGAGCCGCCCGTGGTGATGTTGATGACGGCGTCGGTGTTGCGCTTGAGCTTGTCCAGGATCGGGGCGAAGTGCTCGGGGTCCTGGGAGGGACGGCCGTCCCTGGGGTCGCGGGCGTGCATGTGCACGATCGCGGCGCCTGCCTCGGCGGCGCCGATCGCGGCGTCGGCGATCTCGTCGGGGGAGACGGGCAGGTGCGGGGACATGGACGGGGTGTGGATGGCGCCGGTGACGGCGCTGGTGATGATGACTTTGCGGGCAGCAGCCATGGGAATGTCTCCTTGGTGGGGCGGGCGGCGGCCTGGGGCGGACCGGCTCCCCAGGCAGTTCAGTTCAGGTCAGTAGAGCTTTTCGGTGTTGCCGTCCACGGCGAGTGCCTGGCCGTTGACGTTGCGGGCCATGTCGCTGGCCACGAAGGCGGCCATGTTGGCGATGTCCTCGGCCTCGATCAGCCGGCCCAGCGAGGACTGGTTGTGGTACAGCGCGGACACCTCGTCCGCCGGCAGCTCGAGCATCCGGGCTTTGGCGGCGATCACGGAGTCGATGCGTGGGCCGTTGACGGCGCCGGGGCAGATGGCGTTGACGCGGATGCCGTCCGGGCCAAGTTCGATCGCGAGGGTTTTGGTCAGCCCGACGACGGCCCACTTCGACGCCGAATAGGCGCTGCGGCCGGCCATGCCCAGCCGCCCGGCGGCCGAGGACAGGTTCACGATAGAGGCGCCGCTGCCCTCGCGCAGCAGGGGCAGGGCATGCTTGATGCAGAAGAACTGGCCATGGATGTTGACGTCGAAGGTTGCCTTCCACGCCGCGGCGTCGAGGGATTCGAGGGGCCCGGTGGGACCGGCGATGCCGGCGTTGTTGACGAGGACGTCGAGGCCGCCCATTTCGTCCCGGACGGTGTCCATGAGTTCGCGGACCTGGCCCTCGTCCGAGACGTCGCTGACCGCGGCGAGGAGCCCGTTGACGCGGGCCTTGTCGACGGCGTCGGGGTCGATGTCGGTGACGAAGACGGTGGCGCCGAGTTCCCGGAACTTGCTGGCGATGGCCAGGCCGATGCCGTTCGCTCCGGCGGTGACGAGAATGCGCTTGGCGGTGAAATCCATGAGTAGTCCTTGCAGTGAGATGGCTTGCGGACCCGCTCCGAACGCGCGGCGGGGCGCATCCGGAACGGGCGGTGGGAGCAGTGCGTCAGTGGGCGGCCGGAACAATCGCGGGCTTCTCCGTGCCGCGCTTGAGCAGCAGGGACAGCAGCGCGCCGATGACGCACATGCCCACGATGAACCACAGGCCGGAGAGCTTGGAGCCGGTGGCGTCCTGCATGAAGCCCATGACGTAGGGGCCCAGGAAGCCGCCGCAGAGGCCGATGGTGTTGACGAAGGCGATGCCGCCGGCGAGGGCGGCGCCGCTGAGCCGGGTGGCCGGGTAGGTGAAGAGAATCGGCTGCAGGGCGAAGAAATTGAAGGCGGCGAGGCAGAAGCCGATCATGCCCAGCAGCGGCCCGCCGACGGCGCCGAGGGCGAAGCCGGCGACGATGCCGGTCATGGTGCCGGTGACCAGCATCCGGGAGCGGCGGCCGTCGGTGGCGAAGCGGGGGACCAGCAGGGCGCCCGCCGCGGAGAAGATCCACGGGATGGCCGTCAGCAGGCCGATCTGCAGCGGGCTGAGCTTGCCGTACGTGCCGATGATGGAGGGCAGGAAGTAGGACAGGGCGTAGACGGCGATCTGGTGGGTGAAGTAGACGCCGACAACGAGGAGGATCTGCTTGTCCTTCAGGACATCGCGGAGCAGGTGGTTGCCGGAGGCCGCGGCGCCGGCGGTCTCCTCGGCGGCGATGCGGGCCTCGAGATCGGCGGCTTCCTCGGCGGTGAGGAACGTCGCCATGCTGGGGCGGTCCGGGAGCTTCTTCCAGACGACGTAGGCGAGGACGCAGGCCGGGAGTCCTTCGACGAGGAACATCCACTGCCAGCCGTGCAGGCCGCCGAGCCCATCAAAGGTCAGCAGCAGCCCGCCCAGCGGGGCCCCGACAATGTTGGCGATGGAGACGCCGAGCAGGAACATTCCGTTGGCCTTGGCGCGGTCCTTGACCACGAACCACTGCGTCAGGAAGTACATGACGCCCGGGAAGAGTCCGGCCTCGGCCACGCCGAGCAGCATCCGCATGATGTAGAAGGACCATTCGCCCTGGACGAAGGCCATGCCGGCGGAGATGATGCCCCAGGTGATCATGATCCGCATGATCCAGAACCGGGCGCCGACCTTGTGCATGATCAGGTTGGACGGGATTTCGGACAAGGCGTAGGTCAGGAAGAACAGCCCGGCGCCGATGCCGTACGCGGTGGCCGAGATGCCGAGGTCGATCTCCAGCCGGTCCTTGGCCATACCGATGTTGGTGCGGTCCAGGAAGGCCATGATGTAGGCGCCGATCAGCAGCGGCATGACGCGGCGTAAGATCACGCCGTTGATTTCCTGTGGCGTGCGCATCTTCTTTGTTGCGGATACAACTGACATGGGTCGGGGTCCTTGGCTCGTGGGCGGGATAGGTGGTCAGAGCGGGCATGCGGAAAGGGCAAACGGGAGGCAGACGGCCGCGGCAGTGCGCGCGGCGCGTGGTTCGTCAGGGTCGCGGGAACGGGTAGGGCTGGCCGCGGACGGGCCGGCCCGCGTGTAGCGCGGCCTCAGCTGTCAGGAGGCGTGCAGCCGCACGTCCGCCCGACGTGCAGGCGGTGCCGGCACACTTTCGAGGTATAGGTGGCGGACGGGGAATCGATGCGTTTGAGCAGCATGGCGAACGCCTCGTTGGCCATTTCCTGCTGCGGTTGGACAATGCTGGTCAGGTTGATCAGCCCGGAGCGGCTGTGCGGCAGCCCGTCACAGCCGGCGACGGCGACGTCGTCCGGGATGCGCAGGCCGCGCGACAACGCGTATTCCATGACGCCGATGGCAAGCTCGTCGCTGCCGCAGACCACGGCCTGCGGCGGCGTTCCGGCCGAGAAGAGCCGCTCCGCCGCCAGCCGGCCGCCCTCGTTGTTCACCCTGGTGCTGATCTTCCGGTCGCCGCTGATCGTGATGCCCGCCGCGGCGGCTGTGCGGACAAACGCCTGTTCGCGGGCCAGGGAGGCCGTTGAGAACCGGGGGCCGATCACGGTGGCGATTTCGGTGAAGCCGTGGCTGAGCATGTGCTGCATCAGCGTGGTGGCTGCGGCGTCGTCGTCGATCCCGACGAAATCCGAGTCGAGGAAGTCCGCCCGGCGGGACAGGCACACGTAGGGGATGCGGGCCGCCCTCAGGGTGCGGAGCGCGGTGGCGTCGTCCCGGAGCGAGGCGGCCAGGATGATGCCATCGACGTTGCGGTGCGCGAGCGTCGAGGTGACCTGGGCGAGCACCTCCGGATCGTCCTGGGTGGTGGCGACGAACACTTCGTAGCCGGACTCCGCCGCGGCCGTAATGACGCCCTGCGCCCAGCGCGGAAACATCGGATTGATGATGTTCGGCAGGATCAGCCCGATGACCCGGGTCCGCTGCGGGTCGGTTGACTGCGACGGCTTACGGGGCCTGAAGCCGAGCTCGTTCGCCACGTGGATGATGTGGCGCCGGGTCTCGGGCGAGACGCCGCCCTTGCCGTTGAGGACGTAGGAAACCGCAGCCGAGGAAACCCCCGCGGCGCGGGCCACAGCAGCGGCCGAAACCGGCGGTACGGGGCCGTCGACGGTGGCGCTTACGGCGTGTTCGTGCATGTCCGGCCCTCCTTCGCGTCGGTTCGTTTTGCTGTGACCCCAGTTACAGTAAGGAGCCCGTCGATCGTTAAGCAACGTTAAGTCATTCACGCGGGCCGTGCAGACCGACTGCTGCCGGACATGCTCATTGTTCGCGCCCGGGCCGAGGGGACATGCCCATTGTTCGTGCCCGGGCCGGGGGGACATGTCCATTGTTTGTGCCCGGGCCGGGGGACACGTCCATTGTTTGTGCCCGGGCCGGGGGACATGTCCAGCCGTGGGCCCGGGTGCTGGGCATGGTGGCACTATGTCCACTCTTCGGGCGCGGGGGAGGGCATGTCCCACGGCGGGCGGGGTGCCCAGGGGAGGGCATGTCCAGCGGCGGGGGTGCCCAGGGGAGGGCATGTCCCGCGGCCGGGGTGCGCGGCCGGGGTGCGCGGCAGGGGTGCGCGGCCGCGGGGCGCACGGTGGCCGCGGGCGGTCGGCCCTGGACAGGCGTTTCGCTGTCGGCAAACATGGAGCCAGCCCCCCTCTTATCAAAGTTGAGCGATGTAGACTCAACTTTGATATCAGAACCATTCCGGAAGGAGCCCTCGTTGGACGCCAAATTCACCACCAAGAGCCAGGAGGCCCTCGCTGCGGCCGCCATGAACGCCTCGACCGCGGGCAACCCGCAGCTCGAGCCCGCTCACTTGCTCAAGGCCCTCATGGACCAGCGGGAGGGCGTCGCCGTCGCGCTGCTCCGCGCCACCGGCGCCGACCCGGACGCCGTCAGTGTCCAGGCGAGCACCGCCATCAAGGCCCTTCCGTCGACTTCCGGGAGCAGCGTGCAGCAGGCGCAGTTGTCCCGGGCAGGGCTGCAGGCGATCAAGAATGCCCAGAACGAGGCGGAGCGGCTCGGGGACGCCTTTGTTTCCACCGAACACCTGCTGCTGGGCCTTGCCGCCGGGAGCGACGGCGTCGGGAAGCTCCTGCGCGAGGCCGGCGCCTCCCACGAGGCACTGCTGGCCGCCCTCCCGGGCGTCCGCGGCGACCGCAAAGTGGACAACGCGGACCCGGAAAACTCGTTCCAGGCGCTGGAGAAGTACGGCACGGACCTCACTGCGGTCGCCCGCTCGGGCAAGCTGGACCCTGTGATTGGCCGCGATGCCGAGATCCGGCGGATCATCCAGGTCCTGAGCCGCCGCACCAAGAACAACCCCGTCATCATCGGCGAGCCCGGCGTCGGCAAGACCGCCGTCGTCGAGGGGCTCGCCCAGCGGATCGTGGAAGGCGACGTGCCCGAAAGCCTGCGCGGCAAGACGCTGATCGCCCTGGACCTCGCCTCGATGGTGGCCGGGGCGAAATACCGCGGCGAATTCGAGGAGCGGCTCAAGGCTGTCCTGGAGGAAATCAAGAACTCTGAGGGGCAGATCGTCACGTTCATCGACGAGCTCCACACGGTGGTGGGTGCCGGCGCCACCGGGGACAGCTCCATGGATGCCGGCAACATGCTCAAGCCCATGCTGGCCCGCGGCGAGTTGCGCCTCATCGGTGCGACCACGCTGGACGAGTACCGCGAGAACATCGAAAAGGACCCCGCCCTGGAGCGCCGGTTCCAGCAGGTCTACGTGGGCGAGCCCAGCGTGGAGGACACCATCGGCATTCTGCGCGGCCTCAAGGAACGCTACGAGGCCCACCACAAAGTCTCCATCTCCGACTCCGCCCTCGTGGCGGCCGCGACGCTCTCCAACCGGTACATCTCCGGCCGGCAGCTGCCGGACAAGGCGATCGACCTCGTGGACGAGGCCGCGTCCCGGCTGCGCATGGAAATCGATTCCGCCCCGGAGGAGATCGACCAGCTGCGCCGCCAGGTGGACCGACTGACCATGGAGGAACTGGCCCTGGCCAGCGAGACCGATCCCGCCTCGGTGGAACGGCTCGCGGCCCTGCGGGCGGACATGGCGGACAAGAAGGAGGAACTCGCGGGCCTGAACGCCCGGTGGGAAGCCGAGAAGGCGGGCCTGAACCGGGTGGGCGACCTGCGGGCCAAGCTTGACGAGCTCCGCTCCGCCGCGGACAAGGCCCAGCGCGAGGGGGACCTGGAGACCGCATCCAGGATCCTCTACGGCGAGATCCCCGCCCTGGAACGGGAACTGAACGCCGCCGCCGAGGCCGAAGCGGCCGTGCCGGACAAGTCCGGGCAGATGGTGGCCGACCAGGTTACCGCCGACGACATCGCCGAGGTGATTTCGGCCTGGACCGGCATCCCCGCGGGGCGCATGCTCCAGGGCGAGAGCCAGAAGCTGCTGAACATGGAGCACGTGCTGGGCGAGCGGCTGATCGGCCAGAAGCAGGCCGTCGCCGCGGTCTCCGACGCCGTGCGCCGCGCCCGCGCCGGGATCAGCGACCCCAACCGGCCCACCGGCTCGTTCCTGTTCCTCGGCCCCACCGGCGTCGGCAAGACCGAACTCGCCAAGTCCCTCGCGGACTTCCTGTTCGACGACGAGCGCGCGATGGTGCGGATCGACATGTCCGAATATTCGGAGAAGCACTCCGTGGCCCGGCTCGTCGGGGCGCCTCCCGGGTACGTCGGCTATGAGGAGGGCGGCCAGCTTACCGAGGCCGTGCGGCGGCGCCCGTACTCCGTGCTGCTGCTCGACGAAGTGGAAAAGGCCCACCCGGAGGTCTTCGACATCCTCCTGCAGGTGCTCGACGACGGCCGGCTCACCGACGGGCAGGGCCGCACCGTAGACTTCCGCAACGTGATCCTGGTGCTCACCTCGAACCTGGGCAGCCAGTTCCTCGTGGACCCCAACCTCGACGCGGCGGCCAAGAAGAACGCCGTCATGGCCACGGTGAACGCCTCCTTCAAGCCGGAGTTCCTTAACCGGCTCGATGAAGTGGTGCTGTTCGATCCGCTGAGCGTGGAGGAGCTCTCCCGGATCGTGGAACTGCAGGTCAAGGAGCTGGGCGAGCGGCTCAAGGGCCGCCGGCTGAACCTCGAAGTTACCGAGGGTGCCCGCGCCTGGCTGGCCGTATCCGGCTTCGATCCCGCGTACGGCGCGCGGCCGCTGCGCCGCCTGGTGCAGCGCGAGATCGGCGACCGGCTGGCAAAGGCCATCCTGGCCGGCGAAATCGCCGACGGCGACACCGTCCTGGTGGACACCGCGCCGGACCTGATGGAACTCACCATGGGCGGGCTGGGGGACGGGGAGCTGACCAGCGGCGGCGCGGCCACGGGCACCGGGCTCTCGGTCCGGCGCAAGGAGTAGGCGCCGCCGGGCAAGCCTAGGGCAGCAGGGACTCCTTGATGACGTTTCCGCCGTTCGTCGCGGCGTAGCAGTCGACCCGCCGGTCGCCCATCTCCCAGCTGCGCGGGCTCGGGTAGGCCAGCTTGTAGCTCAGGTCGTAGTCGCCGGCCTTTGCCGTGAGCGGAGCCGCCTTGCAGGCATCGCGTGCCTTCTGCTTGAGCTGGTCCCGGCCGGGGTACGAGTCATCTGGCCCGTATTTTTCCACGGCGACCAGCTGCGCCGAGTGGCCGGTGGCGCAATCCACGACGGTGGACTGTTGCGCATCCGGGTCGAAGTCCTTGAAGCAGTCCCGCAGCTGGAAGTCCAGGGGGCTGACGCCCTCCAGCGGCAACGCCCCGCGGCTGGCGGGGGCGGACGCCGACGAAGCGGCGGGGGCCGTTCTGTCGTTTTCTGCGGAGGCCTGGCCGCTGCCGGCAAATGCGGCCACAGCCCACCAGACCAGAAGCGCAAGCACCACGAGGACGGCCGCGGCCACGCCGAGCCGCTTTGGCCCCTGCCGGCGGATCCGGCGGACCAGGGGGCGTGCCCGCCGTGAGAGAGCCTTCTTGGTGCGTGAGAGCGCTTTCCTGGCGCCGGCGAACGCGGTGCCGGCAAGGGCCGGGCGCGCGGGTTTCGCCGCTGCGGGTGCCGCCGCAGGATTCGTGGGCCGCGCACGGTCGGCTGTAATGACGGGCAGGGCGGACGTCGGCGGCCTCGAGGGCGGCGGCGGGATGGCCCCGGCGTCGTTCCTTGGATTCTCTTCGGTCACTGAGAAATTCACCACTTCCGTGCGTCTTTGCCGGGGCTGGAGGCCCGGCGTAGCGGCCCTTTTCTGGGCGCACATCACGAAACTCTATCGAAGATGCGCGGCACCGCGCATGCGCCGGTGGCTCCGGCCACCGTTGCGGGAGGCGCCACACTGTCCACAGGGGGCGGGCCGGCGAGCAGTTGGCGCCGAAAGCATGTAATCTAGGTGTACGACAAATTGACCAAACATTCCGGGGCCTCACCTATCGCCAAAAGGTGACCACCTCCGGTCCAAGTACAAAAGGGGGTCACGCCATGGGGCGCGGCCGTCAAAAGGCAAAAGCTACCAAGCAGGCTCGGGACATCAAGTACTACTCCCCGAACACTGACTATTCGGCCCTCCAGCGCGAGCTCACGGGCCCGGGAAGTCGTGCCACGAGCCACTTCGCGGATGACCCGGTTGAACCGGATTATTCAGCGTATGTGGATAAGTACGCGGACGATGTGGAAGACGACGACGACGAGGTTGATTCCCGTCGCATAGGTTAGTCGACGCTTCCTTCCGGCAGTTTTCTCCGGGGGATCCATCCGGCACCGCGGTGCCAGCCAAAGATTTTCAGGCCGCCGGCCACACCTGTAACAGGCGTGGCCGGCGGCCTTTCTTGTGCCCGCAGCCTTCCGTATCCGGGCCGGCCGGCTGGCCCGCGCTGCGCCGCGGATGAGCCGGCGCAGTTGTCACCAGCGGGGCACCGGGCTACGTTGTTCGTGCCGGATTTTCCCGGACGCCACACCGATGCCCCGGAAGGACTGCCATGACCATGCGCAAAGGATTCGCCGAGGGCGAGCTCTGCTGGACAGACCTCCAGACCCCCGACGTGGAGACAGCGAAGGTCTTTTACACGGAGGTTTTCGGCTGGCGGTACGAAGACCTGCCCACTCCCGACGGACGCAGCTACGCGAAAGCCTTCCTGGGCGACGACCTGGTTACCGTGCTCGCTCCGCAGAACGCCCGGCAGGAAGCCGCGGCCGAACCGGGCCGGTGGAACGTGTATTTCGCGGTCGACGACGCCCGGGACCTGGCCGCCGAACTGGCGCATTCCCCCGGGCACCTTGAATTCGGCCCCGAGGAGATCGGTGACACCGGCGTCATGGTCTTCTTCGCCCCGCCCGGCGGCGGAACCACCGGGGCCTGGCAGGCCGGCAGCCACATCGGAGCCGGCCGGAGCCAGGAGGCGGGCACCTTGGCCTGGGCTGAACTGCTCACGCCGGAACCGCAGGCCGCCGTCGGCTTCTTCCAGCAGCTCTTCGGGCACGACGTCACCGAATACCCCCAGGACGACGGCGGCACCTACACCACGCTCATGGTGGGCGGCGCCGAGGTGGCCGGCATCGCCCGGGTCCCCGGCGACGCGCAGGACACCCTCGAGCCGGGGTGGCAGGTCTACTTCGGCGTCTCCGACGTCGCAGCGGCGGTGCAGGCTGCGGTGGCCGCCGGCGGCGTCGTGCTGATCGAACCGGACGAGGTCGAGGAAGCCGGAACCATCGCCACCCTCAAGGATCCGCAGGGCGGCGTCTTCAGCCTGCTGGAGGTTTAGGACCGCGGCTTAATCGGATCGAGTGCTTCCCACCGGCCCCCTCGCCTCGCAAGCTCGGCCAGGCAACCCTGCCGGCGTGGGCCCAGCTGCCGTTTTGAGACCTCAAAACGGCTGGGGAGCACTCGACGTGGGTCGGGCCCGTTTAGGCGTAGGCGTTGACCAGCCGGACGGCGCCGCCGTCGACGCCCTTGGCGCCCTGGACGTAATCCGGGCCGGTCTTGAGGACCGCATCCGAGTTCTGCTCGACGGTGCCCATGATCCAGGACGGCAGGCCGCGGTCGTTGAGCCGGTTCACGGCGGCGTCGGCCGCTTCCGGCGAAACAATGGCGACCATGCCCACGCCCAGGTTCAGGGTGCGCTCGAGGTCGGCCAGCGGGACGTTGCCGAGCTCGGAAACCAGCTTGAAGATGGCCGGGAGCTCCCAGGTGGAGCGGTCGACGGTGGCCAGCAGGCCCTGCGGGAGGACGCGGGCGAGGTTGGCTGCGAGGCCGCCGCCGGTCACGTGGCTGAAGCCGTGGACGGCCTTGCCGCCCGCGGAGCCGTTCACCGGGAAGGTGCGGGCGAGGTCCAGGCAGTCCGCGGCGTAGACGCGGGTGGGCTCGAGGAGCTCCTCGCCCAGGGTGCGGCCTAGCTCGGAGACCTGGCGGTCCAGGGCCCAGCCGGCGTGGTTGATGACGCGGCGGACCAGTGAGTAGCCGTTGGAGTGCAGGCCGGAGGAGGCCATGCCGATCACCACGTCGCCGGCGCGGACGCGGTCCGGGCCGAGCAGCTGGTCGGCCTCGACAACGCCGGTGGCGGCACCGGCGACGTCGTACTCGTGTTCCCCGAGCAGGCCGGGGTGTTCGGCGGTTTCGCCGCCCACCAGGGCGGTGCCGGCGACCGAGCAGGCGGCCGCGATGCCACGGACGATGTCGGCGATGCGCTCCGGGACCACCTTGCCGCAGGCGATGTAGTCGGTCATGTACAGCGGCTCGGCGCCCACGACGACGATGTCGTCCACCACCATGCCGACGAGGTCGTAGCCGATGGTGTCGTGGATGTCCATGGCCTGGGCGATTGCCACTTTGGTGCCGACGCCGTCGGTGGAGGTGGCCAGCAGCGGGCGCCTGTAGGTAAGCAGCCGGGAGACGTCGTATAGGCCAGCGAACCCGCCGACGCCGCCGATCACCGAGGCGTTGTGGGTGGCCTTGACGGCGTCCTTCATGAGTTCGACGGCGCGGTCTCCCGCTTCGACGTCGACGCCGGCGGAGGCGTAGGTGATGCCGGCGTTCTGGGCGGCGTTCATGTCAGCGGCCGGGGAGGCGGAAGTCATACTGGCTCTTTCTTGTCGGCTGTGGTGACGCGGTCGGCATCGGTGAGCAGTTCTTCGAATTCGGAGTCCGGCCCCGGATCGCAGCCGGTGGCGCCGGCCTTCTCGGCCGGATCGTCGGCGATGGAGGTGCCGGGTTCGGCGTCGGAGGCGGCACCGGAGGGCGCCGCGGCGGAATCAGCCGCGCCGGCGGCGGTTGGGAGGCCGCCGAGGTCGGTGCGCTCGAGCAGGTTCTTGCCGAGCTTGTCAGCGCCGGGCAGCTCAATCGGGTACTTGCCGGTGAAGCAGGCGGTGCAGAGACGCTCGCGCGGCTGGCGGGTGGCGTCGATCATGCCGTCTTCGGAAATGTATGCGAGCGAGTCGGCGCCGATGGCCTGGGTGATCTCGTCGATGGTGGCGCCGTTGGCGATCAGTTCCGCCCGGGAGGCGAAGTCGATGCCGTAGAAGCAGGGCCACTTGACCGGCGGGGAGGAAATCTTGATGTGGACGCTTGCGGCGCCCGCCTCCCGGAGCATCCGCACGATGGCGCGCTGGGTGTTGCCGCGGACGATCGAGTCGTCCACCACCACGACACGCTTGCCGCGGATCACGGATTCGAGGGCGTTGAGCTTGAGCCGGATGCCGAGCTGGCGCAGCGTCTGCGAGGGCTGGATGAACGTGCGGCCCACGTAGGAGTTCTTGACGAAGCCGTGCGCGAAGGGGATGCCGGATTCTTCGGCGTAGCCCACCGCCGCGGGGGTGCCGGATTCGGGCACGGGAATGACGATGTCCGCTTCCTGGGTGTTTTCGCGGGCCAGCTGGCGGCCCATTTCGACGCGGGATTCGTACACCGAGCGGCCCGCAATGGAGGCGTCCGGGCGGGCGAGGTAGACGTATTCGAAAACGCAGCCGGCCGGCGTCGCCTCGGCGAAGCGCTGCGAGCGGACGCCGTCCTCGTCGATCGCGATGAATTCGCCGGGTTCGATTTCGCGGATGAAGCTGGCGCCGACGGTGGCGAGGGCGGACTGCTCGGAGGCAACCACCCAGCCGCGTTCAAGCCGGCCCAGGCACAGCGGGCGGATCCCGTAGGTGTCGCGGGCCGCGTAGAGGGTGCCCTCATCCATGAAGACGAAGCAGAAACCGCCCTTGATCATGGGCAGCAGCTCCATGGCCGTCTGCTCCAGGGACTTGCCCTCTTCGCCCTCCAGGAGCGCGGTCACCAGCGCGGTGTCGGACGTGTTGCCCTGCTTCATCTCGCCGCTGAGGTTTCCGCCGTTGCGGTCCTCGATCATCGCCTTGAGCTCGGCCGTGTTGGTCAGGTTGCCGTTGTGGGCCAGGGCCACGGTGCCCGTGGACGTCGCGCCCAGGGTGGGCTGGGCGTTGGCCCAGTGGCTCGCACCGGTAGTGGAATAGCGGCAGTGGCCGACGGCCAGGTGCCCGGTCAGGGTGTTCAGCGTGGTCTCGTCGAAGACCTGGGAAACGAGGCCCATGTCCTTGTAGACGTTGATCCGCTTGCCGTCGCTGGTTGCTATGCCAGCCGACTCCTGACCGCGGTGCTGCAGTGCATACAGCCCGTAGTAGGTGAGTTTTGCTACTTCTTCACCGGGTGCCCAGACCCCAAAGACGCCGCATGCGTCCTGAGGGCCTTTTTCGCCTGGGAGAAGATCATGAGAAAGTTTTCCATCGCCGCGTGCCACTGGTCGATTATCTCACGATGTGCGCTAAGACTTTTCCGGCGGCCGGTTTATGACCTGACGCCCTTCAGCGGAGGTTCCCGTCGCGGCCCTCGTCGTCGGCGTCCGGTGCGGATTCGACGACGGCGTGCTCGGCGCGGCGGACGCTCCGCCGGTCCAGGACCAGGGCGATCGCGGCACCCACGATGACGCCGCCGGCCGCGCAGAGGACCATGAAGAAGCCGAAGACCGAGGAACGGTCGAAGCTCGGGTCACCGGGCAGGGCATAGGCGATGATGGCCGCGACGGCCACGCCCAGGAGCCCGCCCAGGATCAGGAAGGGCACATATTTCGGGGCCCGGCGGACGGTGACCTCGCGGCGCTCCGGAACGCCGCCCTGAACGTTGCCCTGTGCCGGTTCCCGCTGGGGGTCGTTGCCTGGTGTGCCGGGGGTTTCGTGGGGAGACATGCCGTTAAGCCTACTGCCCTTCGACACATTGCCGCGGACCGCATCCCAGAGCAGACTAGGGCTAGGTACAGACGAGCTAAGGATCCGCCATGTTAGCCTCAGCCGACCGTGTTCGTGAGGAGCAGCGCTTGCTCTGGGATGAGTTCTCGGCGGGCTGGAAGAAATGGGACGCGGAACTGCTCGGCTGGCAGGCCCCGTTTGGCGACGCCCTCCGCCAGGAGCTCCGGCTCCGCCCCGACTCAGTGGTGCTGGACGTCGCGGCAGGCACGGGGGAGCCCGGCCTTAACGTGGCCGCCCAGGTGCCGGAAGGCCGTGTGGTCCTGACTGACATTTCGGCCGGAATGCTTCGGGTGGCCGAAGAGAAGGCATTGGCCCGGCGCCTGAACAACCTGGACTTTCAAGTGTGCGATTCTGCCGCCCTGCCGTTCCGCAACAACACGTTCGACGCCGTGTACAGCCACTTCGGTTTGATGTTCTTCCCGGTGATGTCCGCGGCCATGGCAGAGATGGCGCGCACCGCGAGGCCGGGCGCCCGGGTGGGCGCCGTCGTCTGGGGACGCGCGGCCGCAAACCCCTGGGCCAGCCTGATCCTGGGCACAATTGCCCGGCACCGGGAACTGCCCATTCCGGTCGCCGGGACTCCCGGGCTGTTCCGCTGCGCACCAGCCGGTTTCATGACCCGCATGTTCAAGGAGGCCGGGCTGGCCGAGGTGGCCGAGCACCAGGTCAGCACCGACCTGGTGCACGAATCCCCGGAGAGCTACTGGGAGTTCATGACCGACATCGCGACCACCGTGGCGATGGGCCTGGCCAAGGCGGACGCGGAGTCGCGGGCCCTGATCCGTTCGGATGTGTTCGCTCTGCTGGGCCGCTACGAGCACGACGGCGCGATCCGGCTCCGGTCCACCGCCACCGTGGTGGCGGGGACCAAGGTCTAGCCAGGCGGGCGGGCCCGGACTGTTTTTTGCGCCGTTTTCGGACAGGGGCTGCGGTTTCGGACGGGCGCGCCGGGGATCCGCGCTGCACGGGTCCGATTTCGTAGCGAATTCCCGGGAACGTGGCGGGATCAGCGCCGGCAGGACGGGAGCGGCCGCCGGGGAACGCCAGCCGCCGCCAGAAATGTGCCGAATGTTCCGGGATTGGCCAGCTCCGACCACGTCCAACGGATCACCCGGCGGCCGGTGGCACGAATCCGGTCCTCCCGGCGTTTCTCGTCGGTGAGGGCCTCTGCTGGCGTCCGGCCCTGGAGATACTCCGCCTTGCGGTACTTCACGAGGCCGTCGAACTCTCCGCAAAGCTGATCATCGGGCCAGTCAAAGTCAGTGAACGCCACTAGCCCGCGGGCATCACGAATTTCGACCTGAAGGAGGGGGACCCGGAAGCCGAGCCGATGCATCAGGGCGCGGCTCACCGATTCTCCAGGGGAGCCGGACGCAGGATCAGCAAACTGCAGGGCGGTCCGGATCCGCCGGGCCGCTGCTGCCGTGTAGTTGCCGCCGATGCCGGCGTCGAGTTCCCTGCGGCTGAGCGGTGCCAGGTTGCCAGGCCGCGGCCCCAGGACATGGTCGAATACCGTGACGCCCTGCTCAAACGATTCGAAGGCGGCCAGGTCCAGTGCTGTCCGGACACGGTCTGTGACCAGGAGCCCGTGACGTTCCTCGATCTGCACCGAGCCCAAATCGACCAGATGCCGGCGGACCCCGGCGCGCGAGCGCCCGCCGCCGCCGTCGGACGTGCAGGCATGTACCAGATGGCTGTGGCCCAGAACCGGCATGTCCCACAGCACAGCGGAGGACTGGCGGCAGAAGACGGTCCGGCTCCGCAATGTGGAAGCAGCCGCCCGGATGAGGACCCGATTCCTGTCCCACGGCGGCAGCGCCTCCCACTCGTGGGCCCGGACGTACACTCCCTGCCTGATGCGCCGGAGCTGCCCGGCTTTCGCCTGCCGTGCAAGGCCCCGTGCGTCCTGGCCGAGGCGCGCGAGGTCGCTGCTGAGAATCAGTCGGGGTAGGTCCATGCCCCGATGGTGGCCCGCGCTGCGGGGCCGGACAATCACCGGCGGAGCGGATGTGGAAAACTACTCCGCTGCGGCTTCGGACCGGCGCGCAGCTATGGGAACCGCGCGCCGCGGATCCGCGCTGCATCTGTCCGATTCCGCCGCGGTGGTCCGAATCCGCCGCGAGAACGCCGCGAGAACGCCGCGGGAGCGGTGCAGCGTTAGACGCCCAGTGCTTCCTTCAGCGACGCCACGTGGCCCTGGGCCTTGACCTGGTACTGCGCCAGTTTGACCTTGCCCTCGGGGTCCAGCACCACGGTGGAGCGGACGATGCCCTCCGTGACCTCGCCGTGGACCAGCTTCTCGCCCCACGCGCCGTAGGCGAGGGCCACGGCATGGTCCTCGTCGGCCAGGAGCGGGAAGGTCAGGGCGAAGTCGCCGGTGAAATGGGCCAGGGCCTCGGGGGCGTCGGGGGAGATGCCCAGGACCTCGTAGCCGGAGCCCTGCAGGGACGCGAGGTTGTCGCGGAAATCGCACGCCTCGGTGGTGCAGCCGGGGGTTGCCGCCTGCGGGTAGAAGTACACAATGACGTTCTTGCCGCGGTAGTCGGCCAGGGCAACCGGCTTGCCTTCGGCGTCAGGCAGGGTGAAATCCGGGGCCGGGGTGCCCGGCTGAAGCTTGACGGTCATGTTTGCGCTCATGATGATCCTTCGGGGGTGGACAACGGGTCTGTGATGCACAACATCGTGGACCGAGGCTGTATTCCGCCGCCTGGGTCTGGCAAGGACCCGTCCGGGGCGGCTTTGGCAGGCTTGGGGCCGACAGCTTTTTCATAGCTCCGGCATAGCTGCCGTAGCTAGATTGAAGTCATTATGGAACAGCGAAATCCACAGCAGCGACGATTTGGATTCGGGCGCACTTCCGGCCGCGGGCGCGTCGAGTGACCGTCCGGCCACGGGCCTTGATGGGTGCGGTCTGTGCAGCAGTGCTCGCGGTCGTCCTGGCCGCAGGTATCTATTCCTTTGCGCAAGCCCGCTTGACGGCGGCGAATCCCACGGCGGTGAATCCCACGACGGCGTCTGCCACGCCGTCTGCCGCGCCGACGGCGGAGGCCAGCGCGTCGCCGTCGGCCAGCCCCGATCCGGCGGTCCCGGCGGTCCCGGCGTCGAGCGCGGTGGACGCTGCCCTGGACGCGCGCATCCAGGCCATTCTCGCTGCCAACAGCCAGTACCAGATCGGCGTGGCGCTGGTCGGCCTCTCCCAGGGCGCCGGTACCGCGGACGTCCACGAATACGGTGTCCGGGAGAAATTCGTGGCCGCGAGCACAGCCAAAGTCCTGGCCGCGGCGGCCTACTACCACTTGGTCGAAACCGGGGCGGCCAGCCTCGATGGCCCTTTGGGGAGCTACACCGCCGGATTCCAGCTCCGGGAGATGATCCAGCAGAGCGACAATGACTCGTGGTCGCTGATCATGGACGCAGTGGGCCACGAGGAACTGACAGAGTACGCGGCGTCGCTGGGTGTGAGCTATGACCCGGAAACCAACACGCTGACACCGGCGGAAATGGCGACGATCCTGGCGGGGGTCTACTCCGGGACGCTCCTGAACGCCGGGGACACCGCCGAGCTGTTGTCCTATATGCAGGACACCAACTACGAAACGCTCATTCCCGCCGCCGTTCCGGAAGGGATCACGGTCTTCCACAAGTACGGGCTCCTGGGCGGTGAGCTGCACGACGCCGGCATCCTCGCCCGGGACGGCACCGCATACGCGCTGGTCATCTACACCAAGGGCCAGGACCTGAGCGACGTCCCGGAACGCACCGAAGTGATCCATCAGCTGACGCAGGCGGTGGCGGGCGCCCTCTTCTAGGCCGTTTCCAGCCCGCGCACGTCCGGGTCCGCCCGCATGGCGTCCGAGCCCCTAGATGCCAAGCTCCTCCCGCAGCGCCCGCACGTGGCCCTGCGGACTGACGTGGTATTGCGCCAAGAGCACGTTGCCATCGGGACCGACAACCACGGTGGACCGGACCGTGCCTTCGCGGACCTCGCCGTCCATCAGCTTCTCGCCCCAGGCGCCGTACGCGAGGGCCACAGCGTGGTCTTCGTCCGCGAGAAGGGGGAACGTGAGCGCATGCTCCGCGGCAAAGGCGGACAGGGCCTCCCGGGCGTCGGGTGAGATGCCAAGGACCTCGAAGCCTGCGCCGTGGAGGGCAGCGAGGCTGTCTCGGAAGTCGCAAGCCTCGGTGGTGCACCCGGGAGTGGCTGCGCGGGGGTAGAAGTAGATGATGACGCTTTTGCCGCGATAATCGGCCAGGGAGATCCGGCGGCCCGCAGCATCTGGCAGCGTGAACCCGGGTGCTGGATCTTCGCTGTGCAGCTTAGTGATGGCGTGCAGCTTGGTGGTCACGGTGGATTGCATGCAGTTCCTTCGATCGAGGGTCGGGATGGTTGTGGCAGCGGAGCTCAGATGCTGTATTCCGCTGGTCCGCGGACCGTCGCCCGCGGACCGGGGACGAAGCGGTAGCCGCCGCTGCGGACGGTGACGACGGCGTGCCGGCAGCCCTTGAGTTTCCGGCGCAACCGGCCGACGTACACGTCGATGGACCGGGTTGCCGCGCCCGGGGTGTCGAACGCGTCGAGGCAAAGCTGCAGCTCCTGCCGGCTTACCGTGCGGGAGCAGTTCTGCACGAGACATCTCAGAAGCGTGAACTCCAGATCCGTCAGGGGCACCCGCTCTCCATCCAGCCTGGCGTCTCCGGCCGCGAGGTCGACGGCGAGCCGGCTGATGCTGCCGGGGACGGGCTCCAGGCCCGCCCCGCCGGTGTCCCCGGCGGGATCTGCTGTTCCCGCCGGGGTGCCGTCGTCTCCGGGGGACCGGACGACGGCGGATGTTGCGGCTCCGGCGGCGGGCCTAAAGTGGACTTCCGCCTCCGGGGCACATCTGAGGGCGCGGCCGAGCACGAGTTCGGCCGCGCGGGCCAGGCACACCGGGTCAACGTCGGAGTCGTCCGGCACCGTGACCCAGACCGCCAGTCCCTTCGCGGTGAGGCCGGCCTGCCGTGCCTGCCCGTTATGCCGGGCCCGTCCGTGAACGGCGGGCGGGGTGCCGGCCACGGCCGCCTGGCTCACACGCCGCCGCGGCGGATCAGCTTGCCGGCCGGGGTCCGGCCGTCGATCAGGGTGCCGCGGAGGTAGGTCTGCCGGACGACGCCGGAAAGCGCCTTGCCGTCATACGGGGTGATGGGGTTCTTGTGCTTGAGCTTGGAGACATCCACAACGAAAGCCTCGTCCGGGGCAAATACGGCGAGGTCGGCGTCGTATCCCAGCGCCAGTTGGCCTTTGTTGCCCAGGCCGGCGAGTTGGGCCGGCTTTGCCGCCATCCACGAGAGAACCTGCTCGAGCGGGATGCCGCGGTGCCGGGCCTCGGTCCAGATCAGCGACAGGCCCAGCTGCAGCGAGGAGACGCCGCCCCAGGCCACGGCGAAGTCACCGTTTTCCAGGTCCTTCAGGTCCAGGGTGGACGGGGAGTGGTCCGAGACGATGCAGTCGATGGTGCCGTCCCGCAGGCCGGCCCACAGCAGTTCGCGGTTGGAGGCTTCGCGGATCGGCGGGCAGCACTTGTAGGCTGTGGCGCCGTTCGGGATTTCCTCGGCCGTCAGCGTCAGGTAGTGCGGGCACGTTTCCACGGTGAGGCGAACGCCGTCGCGCTTGGCGGTGGCGATCATGGGGAGCGCGTCGGAGGAGGAAAGGTGCAGGATGTGGGCGCGGGCTCCGGTCCAGCGGGCCCGTTCGATGACCTCGGCGACGGCCTTGTTCTCGGCCCCGCGCGGGCGGGAGGCCAGGAACGTGGAGTAGTGGTCGCCGCCGGGGTGGGGCGCGTGGTCGATCGCGTGGGAGTCCTCGGCGTGGACGATCATGAGCGAGTCGAAGGACTTGAGCTCGGCCATGTCCTGTTCCATTTCGTCCGCTTCCAAGTGCGGGAACTCGTCCACGCCGGAGTGCAGCAGGAAGCATTTGAAGCCGAAAACGCCCTCGTCGTGCAGCGGCCGCAGTTCGTTCTTGTTGCCCGGGACGGCTCCGCCCCAGAAGCCGACGTCCACGAACACCTGGTCCCCGGCCACCTCCCGCTTCAGTTTCAGGGCCTCCACGGTAGTGGTGGGCGGGATGCTGTTCAACGGCATGTCAATGAGGGTGGTGACGCCGCCGGCCGCTGCCGCCCGGGTGGCGGACGCGAATCCCTCCCACTCGGTCCGGCCGGGCTCATTGACGTGCACGTGGGTGTCCACGAGGCCCGGCAGGAGGGTCTCGTCGTCGGCGAGTTCAATGACTTCACGGCCGGAGAGGCCGTTGCCCAGCGGCTCGATCGCGACAATCACGCCGCCGCGGATGCCGACTTCCCGGGCGGCGATGCCGGCGGTGGTCAGCACCCGCTGCCCGCGGAAGACGACGTCGTAGGTTTCTTCAGACACTGAGGGTCTCCTTTCCCGGAGCACTGTCCAGGGCGCGGGCGCCCTGCGCGGAGTGCGCCACGTTGGCCAATTGCTCGCCGAGTTGCCGTCCGAGGCGCTCCAGCAGCGCCGCGGCGTCGGTTATACATGTGTCTACATTGCTTTCCAGCTCCGTCAAAGCGTGGACTGCGAGGAACCCGGAACTGCTGATCTGCTCCGGGGTCAGGACGGACCGGCCGCACACCGCGACCACCGGAACCTTGGCGCGGCGCGCCGCCCGGGCAACGCCCACCGGAGTCTTGCCCAGCAGGGTCTGTTCGTCGAGGCTGCCTTCGCCGGTGATCACCAGATCCGCGCCGGCCAGCCGCTCGGCCAGCCCGGTGAATTCGAGGACGACGTCGATGCCGGGCCGGCGGGTCGCGGCCAGTACCGCGATGGCTGCGTAGCCCACGCCGCCGGCAGCTCCGGCACCCGGAGCGTCCGCAGCCTTCCGCGCGCGGGGCCCGATTTCGGCGCAGAGCACGTCCACAAAGCGGGCTAGGGCGGCGTCGAGGGCTGCTACGTCCTCGGGGTCGGCGCCCTTCTGCGGACCGAAGATCGCAGCGGCGCCTTGGGCACCAAGCAACGGGTTGTCGACGTCGCTGGCGAGTACGAAGCGTGCGCCGTCCAGGCGGGAATCGAAGCCGGAGAAGTCGATCCAGTCCAGCCGGGCCAGGGCCGCACCGCCGGGCGGAAGTTCGTTGCCGTCGGCATCGAGGAGCTTGGCACCGAGTCCCTGCAGGACCCCCGCGCCCCCGTCGGTGTTGGCGCTGCCGCCGACGCCCAGGATGATCTGCCGGCACCCGGCGTCGAGCGCGGCCCGGATCAGTTCGCCGGTTCCCTTGCTGCTGGCGCCATTGGCGGAGGCGGAATCAGGGCGGCCGCCCCTGCCGCCGGGCAGGACGGCGAGGCCGGACGCGGCGGCCATCTCGATGACCGCCTCGCGTCCGCGGACCGCGAACTCCGCCCGGATCGGCGCGCCGGTGGGGCCGCTGACGACGGCGCTGCGGCGGGTGAAGCCGGAGCCGACGGCGGCATCGAGGGTGCCCTCGCCGCCGTCGGCCACGGGAATCCGCAGTACCTCCAGATTGCCACCGCAAGCCCTCTGCAGCCCTGCTTCGAGGTGCCGGGCGACGTCCGGGGCCGAGAGCGATCCCTTGAACTTGTCCGGCGCTATGACGACGCGCATCTCAGGCCTGCAGGGCCAGAATGGCGGTGGGGGCGTCCTCGGCGGTCTCGGCCAGGGCCTCGAACTCGTTGACGGCGTTGATTTCGGTGCCCATGGAGATGTTCGTGATCTTCTCCAGGATGACTTCCACCACCACCGGAACCCTGAACTCGCCCAGGAGCGCCTTGGCCTTGTCGAACGCGGCAGGCAGGTCCTCCGGGTTTTCCACCCGGATCGCCTTGCAGCCCAGGCCCTCGGCCACCTTAATGTGGTCCACGCCGTAGCCGCTTGCGGTTGCAGAGAGATCCGTGGAGTTGATGTTCTCGAACGCCAGGGACACGTTCTGTTCCATGTTGAAGCCGCGCTGGGACTGCCGGATCAGGCCGAGGTAGGAGTTGTTGACCACAACGTGGATGTACGGCAGGTTGAATTGCGCGCCCACGGCCAGTTCCTCGATCATGAACTGGAAGTCGTAGTCGCCGGAGAGGGCAACCACGGTCTGGTCCGGCTTGCCCCGGACCACGCCCAGCGCGGCGGGGGCGGTCCAGCCCAGCGGGCCTGCCTGTCCGGCGTTGATCCATTTGCGCGGGCCGAACACGTGCAGCATCTGGGCGCCGGCGATCTGCGACAGTCCGATGGTGGACACGTACGTGGTGTCCTTGCCGAATGCTTTGTTCATTTCCTCGTACACGCGCTGCGGCTTGATCGGCACGTTGTCGAAGTGGGTCTTGCGGTGCAGTGTGGCTTTGCGCCCGGAACATTCGTCAACCCAGGCGGTGTAGTCCGGCAGGGACCCGGCGTCCCGGCGTTCCCGGGCCAGCTCCAGCAGCCCATCCAGGGCGGCGCCGGCGTCGGAGGCGATGCCGAAGTCCGGGGAGAACACGCGGCCGATCTGGGTCGGCTCGATGTCGATGTGCACGAACGTGCGGCCGGCGGTGTAGGTGTCCAGGCCGCCGGTGTGGCGGTTGGCCCAGCGGTTGCCGATGCCGATCACGGAGTCGCTGCGCAGGAAGTTCTCGTTGCCGTACCGGTGGCTGGTCTGCAGGCCCACCATGCCGGCCATGAGTTCGTGGTCATCCGGGATCGCGCCCCAGCCCATCAGGGTGGGGATCACGGGGACGCCCAGCAGCTCGGCCAGTTCCACGAGCTGGGCCGAGGCTCCGGCATTGATGATGCCGCCGCCGGCCACGATCAGCGGGCGCTCGCCTGCGGTGAGCATGTCCAGTGCCTTTTCCAGCTGCTTCCGGCTGGCCCTGGGCTTCTCCACGGGCAGGGGCTCATAGGTGTCGATATCGAATTCGATCTCGGCCATCTGCACGTCGATCGGCAGGTCCAGCAGTACCGGGCCCGGGCGGCCTGAGCGCATCAGCTGGAAAGCTTTCTGGAAGGCTCCGGGAACCTGGCCGGGTTCAAGGATGGTCATGGCCAACTTGGTGACCGGCTTGGCGATGGACTCGATGTCCACGGCCTGGAAGTCCTCCTTGTGCAGCTTGGCCACGGGTGCCTGGCCGGTGATGCAGAGCATCGGGATGGAATCGGCCCACGCCGCGTACAGGCCGGTGATCATGTCCGTGCCCGCGGGGCCCGAGGTGCCGATGCAGATGCCGATGTTGCCGTCCTTGGCCCGGCTGTAGCCGTCGGCCATGTGGCTGGCGCCTTCAACGTGGCGGGCCAGGGTGTGGCGGATGCCGCCGTGGGCCCTCATGGCCGAATAGAACGGGTTGATCGCCGCGCCTGGCAGGCCGAACGCCTCGGTGGCGCCCTCCTTTTCCAGGATGGCGACGGCTGCGTCTACAGTGCGCATCTTCGTCATGGTGTGCTCCTTGAAAGTCTGTTTTTGGGTGTGCTGAAGGGAAGCCCGGCGAATCGTCGCGGGCACCTCTTGTTGGGGGGAGGGCGGGCCGCCGTCGTAAATCTCGACGCCGGCCGGTGCGTTCGTGTCGAAGTGCCCCTTGACGGGGCGGCAGCGCCGCTTAGTTGCGGCCGCTGAGCTTCAGGACCTGCTTGAAAAGGCCCGAGTGGTCCAGTCCGCCGTCGCCCTGGTTGACGGTGGCGGCGACGAGCTGCGCGACGATGGCGCCGAGGGGGACGGCGACATTGGCCTCGCGGGCCGCGGAGGTGACGATGCCGAGGTCCTTGTGGTGCAGGGCCAGGCGGAAACCGGGGTCGAAGTTGCGGTCCAGCATCTTCTGGCCCTTCTGCTCCAGGACCTTGGAGCCGGCCAGGCCGCCGCCGAGGACCTTGAGGGCGGCGTCCGTGTCCACGCCGTAGGCCTCGAGGAAGGCGATCGCCTCGCCAAGGACTTCAATGTTGACGGCCACGATCAGCTGGTTGGCTGCCTTGACGGTCTGGCCGGCGCCGGAGGGCCCCACGTGGACGATGGTCTTGCCGACGGCGGCCAGGACATCCCGTGCCGCCTCGAAGTCGGCGGCGTCACCGCCCACCATGATGGAGAGCGCGGCGTCGATGGCGCCTTGTTCGCCGCCGGAGACCGGGGCGTCGAGGGGACGGATCCCGGCGGCCCGGGCGTCGTCGGCGAGGCGTTTGGCGACGTCGGGGCGGATGCTGCTGGCATCAACCCACAGGGCGCCCGGCTTGGCGTTGTCGAACACGCCGTCGGGACCGCTGACCACGCCTTCGACGTCGGGGGAGTCCGGCACCATGGTGATGACCACGTCGGCGTCCCTGACGGCCTCCGCGATGCTCGCGGCACCCTTGCCGCCTTCGGAGACGAGCTTGTCGGTCTTGTCCTGGCTGCGGTTGAAGCCCGTGACCGCGTGGCCGGCCTTGACGAGGTTGATGGCCATGGGAAGGCCCATGATACCGAGGCCGATGACTGCGATGTTGCTCATTGTGGTTCTCTTTCTGAAGTCTTTGTGTTCGATGTAGCGCGGGTGTGCTTCTTTGCCACGGCGGGCGGTGGGCCCACGCCCGCCGGGTTCCCTGGCCGAGCTTGCGAGGTTAGGGAGCGGGTGGGGATTACTGCGGGACGCGCTGGCGGATGGCCCAGCTGAATGCGGTCCCCGCGGGTTCCTTGTATTCGAGGCCGATGTAGCCCTCGTAGCCGAGTGCGCGGCTGCGGGCGATCCATTCGCCGAGGGGAAGCTGCCCGGTTCCGGGAGCCCCGCGGCCGGGGTTGTCGGCGATCTGGATGTGGCCGAAGTCCTTGGCGTGCTTTTCGATGACGGCGGCGACGTCGTCACCGTTCACGGCCAGGTGGTAGAAGTCCGCGAGGAGCTTGACGTTCCCGGCGCCGGATTCCTGCTTGACCCGGGCGATCACATCGAGGGCATCCTGTGCCTTGAGCAGGGGGTACCGGGGGGCGCCGCTGACGGGTTCCAGGAGGACCGTACCGCCGATGCGGGCCACGCCGGCAGCCGCCGTCGCCAGGTTTTCGGCGCCAATGGCGTCCTGCTGCTCAGCGGATTCGCCGTCAATGCGGTTGCCGTAGAGGGCGTTGAAGGCCTTGCAGCCGAGGCGCTCACCGATGCCGGCAACGACGTCGATGTTGTCCTGGAATTCGGTGGAGCGCGCGGGCCAGGAGACCAGGCCGCGGTCGCCGCCGGGCATGTCGCCCGCGTTGAAGTTCAGGCCCGTCAGCTGCACGCCGGCGTCGGTAATGGCGTTCTCAAACCGGGCAACCTCGACGTCGGTGGGGACGGAGGTCTCGAAGGGCCACCAGAATTCTACGGCGTCAAAACCGGCGGCCTTCGCGGCGGCCGGGCGTTCCCAGAGGGGGATCTCCGTCAGGAGGATGGAGCAGTTCACGGTGTACGTCATTGTGGGTTCCTTCCGGTGTGGGCGGGAGCTGGATCCCGGGCACCTTTGCCTTGCAGATCCTTGCTTGTTTTCCGCTTTGTGGAATTAAGATTCTGCTTTATGAAAAGTGTAGGGAAGGTTGGGCCGGGGAGTCAAGGGGTGAGCTAATGGGGGTGTGGCTGCGGGGTGAGGCGCGAGGGACCCCGATATTCTTGCCCCGGCACCTCGGAGCGCGGGAGCCTACGGTATTTCAGGTTCCGGCAGTTCAGGGCGCGCGGGCAGCAGATGCGGCGAAATTCCCTACCGCTTCGTTGGGTCCTTGCGGATGCCCAGGCCCACGAGTGCGCCGACCCCGAGGCCGATCAGCAGGCCCGTGAATGGCTTGTCGACGGTGGTGACTCCGATGGCGAAGCCGAGGGCCGCGCCAAGGAGCATTCCGATCCACAGGGATTCGTACTTCACAGCCTCAGGCTAGCAAGCATCGCCCGGGCCGCAAGGGCTCCGGGCTGGGTGACCAGATTTGGTGCCGAGGCGCGGCCGGCGGAACCACGGAGGAGTCCGCCCCGTCAGACGGGGCGGACTCCACTACGTGGATCGGTATTGGTGGATCGGTATTGGTGGATCGGTATTGGTGGATCGGTCTTAGGTCAGGCGGATCTGGCGGTTGACATCCTTGTACAGCAGGTACCGGAAGTTGCCCGGACCGCCGGCGTAGCACGCCTGGGGGCAGAAGGCACGCAGCCACATGAAGTCGCCGGCCTCCACCTCCACCCAGTCGTCATTGAGCCGGTAGACGGCTTTGCCTTCCAGCACGAAGAGGCCGTGCTCCATGACGTGGGTTTCCGCGAAGGGGATGGAGGCGCCGGGCTTGAGGGTGACGATGTTGACGTGCATGTCGTGGGCGAGGTCCTCCGGGTCCACGAAACGCGTGGTGGCCCAGGCCCCGTCGGTGTCCGGCATCGCCCGCGGTGCGACGTCCTGGTCGCGGGTTACAAAGGATTTCGCCGTGTAGCCGTCCAGCGGCTCGTAGGCCTTCCGGATCCACTGGAAACTGGCGATCTCCCCGGACTCGTTCGCCACGGACCATTGGGCCCCCGCGGCGAGGTAGGCGTAGCCGCCCTCGCCCAGCCTGTGGATTTCCCCCTCAAGGGTCAGTGCCAGGGCGCCCTTGGTCAGGAAGATAACGCCTTCGACGCCGGCCTCCGGCTCGGGCTTTTCCGAACCTCCGCCCGGTCCCACCTCGACGATCAGCTGCGAGAACGTCGTGGCAAAACCGGCGATGGGCCGGGCCAGGATCCAGGAACGGGTGTTGGTCCAGCCGGGCAGTTTGCTCGTGACGATGTCCCGGAGCACGCCCTTCGGAATGACGGTGTAGGCCTCCTTGACCACGGCCCGGTCCGAGAGGATCTGGGTCTGCGGCGGAAGCCCGCCTTCGGGGTAGAAATAGTTGCTCATGGGTGCGTTCCTTTTGCTGAGGGAGTGGAGGTGTTGGCCAGCCGGGGGTGGGCCAGCGCGGTGAGTTCGGGGAGCCCGACGCCGGCCAGCGCCAGGACTTCTTCGGTGCCGACGGCGCCGCACTGGACGCCGCGAAGCACGAAGGCTGCCAGAGCCCGTGCGGTGGCGGGTTCATCCAGAACGCCGCCGGCGGTTTGGTCCACGTAATTGCGGAGCCGGGCAGCGGCGGCCGGGAGCCCTTGCCGGTAGAAGGCGTAGGTCGCGGCGAACCGGCTGGGCAGCTGGGCGGGGTGGAGGTCCCAGCCCTGGTAGTAGCCGCGTTCCAGCGAGCGGCGGACCAGCCGGCCGTGGAGCTGCCAGGCCTGCTCCACGTTCCCGCCCACCGGGATGATGTTGGTGGAGCCGTCGGAGAGCCGGATCCCGGTGCCGGCCGCGGCAAGCTGCATGACTTCCTTGGCAAAGTCCGCCACGGGATGTTCCATGGACTGGTATTCGGCGGAGATCTGCAGCGATGCCGAGTAGTCGTAGGTGCCGTAGTGCAGCCCGCTGATCCGGCCGGGCACCGCGTGCGGCAGGCGCGCCACCGGCGAGGTTCCGTCCGGGCCCAGGATGAGCTGCGGCGTTTCCACCTGAACCTCAAAGCGGAGCCGGCCCGCGGGGAGCGAGTGGACTTCCTCGAGCCGGGACACGGCGAAGGCCATGGCCTCCACCTGCGCCACCGTGGTGACCTTGGGCAGGGTGAGGACGAGCCCGTCCGGCAGTTCGCCGGCGGTGGCCAGCTGCGAGACGAAGAGATCCAGGGTCCGCAGACCCCGGGCGCGGGTGGCAGCCTCGAAGCACTTGAAGCGGATCCCGATGAACGGCGGCGCGGTACCGGCGGCGACGGCGGCGGCCACGGCGGATGCCGCGGCGACAGCGGCGGCGTCCTCGGCGTCGTCACCCCGGTCCCCGAACCCGTCCTCAAAGTCCAGGCGGAGGTCCTCGATCGGCTCGCGTGAGAGCTTGGCCCGGACCCGCGGCGCGACGGCGGCGGCCAGTTCGGCTTCCTGGCCCTGCAGCGCGCACAGGCTTTCGACGCCGCCGCGGGCGTCCACCGCGGCGAGGCCCTGGGCGCCCCAGTCCGCGGCGAACTCCGGGCTGAAGCGGTCGGCCGGAACGTAGACGGTGTGCACCGGCTGGCGGGAGCCGTCGTCGCCCGGGTAGCTGCGCTCCAGCAGCCGGTCGGTGTCGGCGAGCTGCGCATCGATCCGGGCGAGGTCGGCCCCGGAGAGGGCCGGCGTCACCGGACCCTGACGCTGCAGATGGCTGCGTGGTTGCGGCCTGGCGCTGGCGGAGGTGGCTGCCATGCCTCAGCCCACCAGCTCGTACGCCGGCGTGGTGAGGAAGTCCGTGTAGTCCTCGGACAGGCAGATGTCGCCGATGAGCTTGCTGGCGGGCAGGTAGTGCTTCACGAAAGCGTCCTCGCCCACCTCGCCCCGGAGCTTCTCGGTTTCCTCGGCCAGGATCCCGGATACCAGCTCGCGGGTGACGGTCCGGCCAGTGTCGGCGAGCACAGAGTGGTTGCGGATCTGCTGCCAGACCTGGGACCGCGAGATTTCCGCCGTCGCCGCGTCCTCCATCAGGTTGTGGATGGCGACCGCGCCGTTGCCCGAAATCCACACCGCTGTGTAGGCGACGGCAACGTAGAGGTTCAGGCGCATGCCTGCCTCGGTGACCGTGCCACGGGCGGAGGCGACGTCCAGGAGCTGGTCCGCGGTGACCGAGACTTCCGGGCGCTGCCTGTCCAGCTGGTTCGGCCGCTCGCCCAGGACGGCGTCGAAGACGTCCCGGCAGACCGGCACCAGGTCCGGGTGGGCCACCCAGGAACCGTCAAAGCCGTCGTTCGCCTCACGGGTCTTGTCCGCGCGCACTTTCTCGAACGCCTGGGCTGTCACCTCGGGTTCGCGGCGGTTGGGAATGACGGCCGCCATGCCGCCCATGGCGAAGGCGCCGCGGTGGTGGCAGGTCTTGACCAGCAGTTCGGTGTAGGCACGCATAAACGGCGCGGTCATAGCCACGGTGGCGCGGTCCGGCAGCACAAAGCGCGAGCCGGCGTCACGGAAGTACTTGATGATGCTGAACAGGTAGTCCCAGCGGCCGGCGTTCAGGCCAGAGGCGTGGTCGCGGAGTTCGTAGAGGATCTCGTCCATTTCGAACGCTGCGGGGATGGTCTCGATCAGGACGGTCGCGCGGATGGTGCCTTGCGGAATGCCGAGGTAGTCCTGGGCGAAGACGAAGACCTCGTTCCACAGCCGGGCCTCGAGGTGGCTCTCCATCTTGGGCAGGTAATAGTACGGGCCATGGCCATTCTTCAGCAGCTGCCTGGCGGTGTGGAAGAAGTGCAGGCCGAAGTCCACCAGGGCGCCCACGGTGTGTTCGCCGTCGATCAGCAGGTGGCGCTCTGCCATGTGCCAGCCGCGCGGGCGGGCGACAACGACGGCCAGCGGGGCATCGGTCCGGAGCGTATATTCCTTGCCCTCGGGGGACGTGTAGGCCAGGGTTCCCGCCGCGGCGTCGCGGAGGTTCACGATTGATTCGACCACGTTGGACCAGGTGGGAGTGCTGGCGTCCTCGAGGTCCGCGAGCCAGACCTTGGCCCCGGAGTTCAGGGCATTAATGGCCATCTTGGCCGGTGCGGCCGGACCCGTCATTTCCACCCGGCGGTCCTGCAGGGCTGTCGGGGCCGGGGCCACCGTCCAGTCGCCTTCACGGATATCACGGGTTTCCGGCAGGAAATCGAGCCGGCCGGTGCGGGCCACCTCGTCGCGTTTGACCGCGCGGGCCTTGAGCAAATCCGCGCGGGTGGCGGCGAAACGCTGGTGCAATTGCTCAATGAAGGCCAGCGCCTCGGGTGTGAGGATCTCCTCCGCGCGGTCAACGGGGCGGCGGGCTGAAATGGTGAGGGCCATTGTGGTCCTTCCTGGTCGGTGAAGCAGGCGGCGAATCAGGCGTGGGTCAGCGCGGCGGCCGGGACCGTCGCGTGGGCAGCCGCGACAACCGCCGCGGCGACGTCGGCGGCAACGTGGGGGTCGAAGACGCTGGGAATGATGTAGCTGGCATTGAGCTCGTCGTCGGCGACCCGGTTGGCGATCGCCGCGGCGGCGGCCACCAGCATCTCGGGGGTGATGTCCGCCGCCCCCGCGTCCAGCAGCCCGCGGAAGAACCCTGGGAAGGCCAGGACGTTGTTGATCTGGTTGGGGAAGTCGCTGCGGCCGGTCGCCACCACAGCGGCGTGCCGTGATGCGACCACCGGGTCGATTTCCGGCGTGGGGTTGGCCATGGCGAACACAATAGCGTCGTTGGCCATGGATGCCACCTGTTCTTCGCCGATCACGTGCGGTGCGCTGACGCCGATGAAGACGTCGGCTCCCTTGAGCGCTTCGTGCAGGGTGCCCGAGAAGCCCCGTTCATTGGTGTTCTCGGCAATCCACGTGCGGTGCTCGTCGTTGTACTGTTCGCCGAAGTGGATCGCTCCCGAGCGGCCGGCGGCGACGATGTTGCGGGCCCCCTGTGCCTTGAGCAGCGCGATGATGGCGGAGCCGGCGGCGCCGACGCCCGAAACGACAATCCGGACCTCGGAGAGTTTCTTGTCCACGACGCGCAGGGCGTTGGTCAGGGCTGCCAGCGTGACGATTGCGGTTCCGTGCTGGTCGTCGTGGAAGACCGGGATGTCGAGTTCCTCGCGGAGCCGGGTTTCGATCTCGAAGCAGCGCGGAGCGGCGATGTCCTCAAGGTTGACCCCGCCGTAGACCGGGGCGAGCGCCTTGACGATCCGGATGATTTCCTCCGTGTCCTGGGTGTCCAGGCAGACCGGCCAGGCGTCGACGTTGGCGAACTGCTTGAAGAGCGCGGCCTTGCCTTCCATGACCGGCAGTGCGGCGGCCGGGCCGATGTTGCCGAGGCCCAGGACGGCGGAGCCGTCGGTCACGACGGCGATGGTGTTGCGTTTGATGGTCAGGTTCCGGGCGGCCTCAGGGTTTTCCGCGATCGCCAGGCAGACGCGGGCGACGCCGGGGGTGTAGGCGCGGGAGAGGTCGTCCCGGTTGCGCAGGGCGACCTTCGGCACAACCTCCAGCTTGCCGCCGAGGTGCATCAGGAAAGTTCGGTCCGAGACGTTCCGGACCGTGACGCCGTCGAGCGCGTTGAGCGCGTCCTTGACGCGTGCGGCGTGGTCGTCGTCCGTGGTGTTGCAGGTGACGTCGACTACCAGGGTCTCGTGGTGGGACTCGGTGACGTCCAGGGCCGTGATCGCGGCGCCGGCCGCACCGACGGCGGCGGCCAGTTCGCTGGTGGCACTGAAGCTGGACGGCGCCTCCACACGCAGGGTGATCGAATTTCCGGGGCTCGGATTCGCCATTGAATTTCCTCCTAGTCGGCCCGCGGACGGGCTCTTGCTGCACTTATTTATTTCGTATGATGGATATTATTATCTACTTTGTGGAATTACAAGCCCCGAGGGTCCGTCGACGGCGGGCCGGCGGTACTGTATCTTGGGTCTACTAAGCACTTTTTTCACGATGTGGATAAAATTTGTCGGAAGCAACCTCTCAGGAGAGCAAAGTTATGGCGGAAAAAGCCCCCGGAGGCGTGCAGTCCGTTGAACGCGTTTTCGAACTTCTGGAACTGATCACTGATGCCGGCGGCGACGTCACACTCAGCGAACTCTCGTCCTCCACCGACCTGCCGCTTCCCACCATCCACCGGCTGCTGCGCACCCTCGTCACCCTGGGCTACATCCGGCAGCTGCCGAACCGGCGCTATGCCCTGGGCCCGCGCCTGATCCGTCTGGGCGAGGCGGCGAACAAGCAGCTCGGCGCGCTTGCCCGGCCGCAGCTCCAGTCCCTCGTGGAACGGCTCGGGGAAACCGCCAACATGGCCGTGCTGGACTCTGACATGGTGATGTACGTGGCCCAGGTCCCGTCCCTGCATTCCATGCGGATGATCACCGAAGTGGGCCGCCGCGGTTACATGCATGCCACCGGCATGGGCAAAGCGATCCTGGCCCAGCTGGACGATGAGACGGTGCGTGGCATCGTGACCCGGAAGGGCATGCCCACCCCCACTCCGAAGAGCATCGGCGACGTCGAGTCCCTGTTCGCCGACTTGAAGCTGATCCGCGGCCGCGGCTATTCGATCGATGAGGAAGAGCAAGAGATCGGCGTCCGCTGCTTCGCGATTGCCATCCCCAATGCGCCGACCCCCGCGGCGATTTCCGTCTCCGGGCCTGTTTCCCGGGTGGACGAGACTTTCGCGGA
The DNA here is from genome assembly GCF_056394385.1 of Arthrobacter sp. 10N44_2. Lineage (NCBI taxonomy): Bacteria > Bacillati > Actinomycetota > Actinomycetes > Micrococcales > Micrococcaceae > Arthrobacter > Arthrobacter sp. 10N44_2. The sequence continues at coordinate 220,897 of NZ_JBFTHT010000006.1, forward strand.
CCGGGCTGTGCCATTGCTGCGCGAGGCAGCCCTGGCGATCTCCCAGGACCTCAACAAGAGCTGACCTCCAGCGGCTGTGCCGCCGTCTGCCAGGCCACGTTGCGGCCCCTTTACCTTCACAGGGAGGGGCCGCAACGCTCATGCCGGTGGTGTCTTAGGGGGCTAGTGTTCGGATGTCGCGGCGGACTCCACCGGGACTTCCTTGCCGTCGCAGTCGATCAGTTTGCCGTTCTCGTAACGGTCGCCCTCGGCCAGGCATTGAAGGTCTTCCTCGCGGATGACGCGGCCCGTTCCGGCCACGAAGACCGACTGGTTCTCCGAGTTGCCCTTCTTCAGGTGGTTGAAGAGCAGGTTCAGCGCGATGGCCATGACCGCTGCGGAGCTGATGCCGGAATGGAAAATCGTTGCGAACCAGCTGGGGAACTTGTCGTAGAACGTGGGGGCGGCGATCGGGATCATCCCGAAGCCGATGGAGGCGGCGACGATGATCAGGTTCATGTTGTTCCGGTACTCCACCTTGGCCAGGGTCCGGATGCCGCTCGCGGCCACCGTGCCGAAGAGCACAATCCCGGCACCTCCCAGGACGGCTGTGGGGACCGCCGCGACCACGCGGCCGAGCACCGGCAGCAGGCCCAGCAGCACCAGGATGACGCCGCCGGCCGCCACCACATAGCGGCTCTTGATCTTGGTGACGGCGACCAAACCAACGTTCTGGGCGAACGCGCTTTGCGTGAAGGAGCCGAAGACCGGCGCCACGAGGCTGGAAACCATATCTGCCCGCAGGCCCGCTGCGATCCGCTTCGAATCAACCCGGGTGCCCACGATTTCGCCGACGGCCAGGATGTCGGCCATGGTCTCGGTCAGGATGACCAGGACCACGATCAGCATGGAGATGATGGCGGCAGCCTCGAAGGTGGGTGCGCCGAGGTGGAACGGTGCGGGGAAGGCAACGATCGGGCCGTCGCCGACGTTCGAGAAGTCCGCCATGCCGGTGACGACGGCGACCCCCGTTCCGGCCAGCATGGCCAGCAGGATGGACAGGCGGGAAATAGTGGCGCTGCCGACCTTGCTCAGCAGGAGCACGAGGGCCAGGGTAATAGCCGCCAGCCCGATGTTGGCCACGCTCCCGTAGTCCTCGGCCTTCCTGTTTCCGCCCATGGCCCAGTTGGCCGCCACGGGCATCAGTGTGAGGCCGATGATGGTGATGACTGTGCCGGTGACCACCGGCGGGAAGAACCGGACAATCTTGGAGAACACCGGGGCGATCAGCAGCCCGATGGCTGCAGAGGCAATGACAGCGCCGAAGACGGCAGGGAGGCCGCCTCCGCCGGTGACGATGGCGACCATCGTCGCCACGCTGGCGAACGAGACGCCCTGAACCAGGGGGAGCTGGGAGCCGAAGAACGGCAAGCCCAGGGTCTGGAGCAGCGTGGCCAGGCCGCCCATGAAGAGGGCCGCGGCGATCAGAACCCCGACGTCGGCCGGAGCCAGGCCGGCGGCCTGGCCGACGATCAGGGGGACGGCGATGATGCCGCCGTACATAGTCAGGACGTGCTGGAAGCCGTAGGCGAAACTGCTTCCGATGGAGAGTCGTTGGTCCTCGGGGCGGGGGGTGCCGCCGGAGCCGCCGGTGCCGCGGGTGCGTGGCAGCCGGGCGGTCAATTTTTTGCGTGCGTTCATGGCAGACCTTCTTGGTTCATGGCGGACTTCTTCGTCCGGCTAACAATGTCTGGCTAACGGGTGCTGGAATGCCGGCGCCGGAGCTCCGGGCCGGCCCGCTCGGGAGTCCTAGCAGAAGCCGGCGATCCCGGACCAGGCGATTTCCGCGGGGCTGGCGTCTTCACGCTGGACGGTGGCCTCGATCAGGCCGTAGGGGCGGTCGGCGGCGAAGAAGACCTCGTTGGGGTTGTCGAGGCCAAAGGGCGAGAGGTCAACGAGGAAGTGGTGCTTGTTGGGCATGGAGAACTTGATCTCGTCGATCTCGGTGTGAGCTTCGAGGACCTTGGCGCCCATGTCAAAGAGGGTCTGCTGCAGGGCGTGCGAGTACTTTTCGGTGAAGCCCTCCAGCAGCAGGCTCTTGACGTCCTCGTAGCTCTTGTTGAAGTCGAAGGTGCCGAAGTCGGTGCCGGTCCTGAAGCGCCAGCGGGCCGATACGTCCGTGGCGAGGATGCGGTCGGACGTTTCCGGGAGGGTGGTGTACTTGTCCCGCGGGAAGCCGCTGAATCCAGACTGGGTGGACTTCAGCACGGTGAGGTCCTTGAGCCCGGCGATGAGGTGCTCGGTACCGCCGTTGCGGACAAGGACCGCGGTGCGGACTTCCTGGCCGCTGCGGACGAAGGAGTGGTCGTGCCCGGTCCCGTGGGCCTGGATCCGGTCCCATTTGTAGGATTCGGCTGCCCAGCGGCCGCCGGTGACCCAGTCGAAGTTCGAGGTGAAGTGCTTGCCTAGCCGCAGCAGGAAGGCTTCCGGGGAGCCGATGCCGTCCCGGGCGAAGGCATAGATGGTGTTCTTTTGGGTGTCCGTGGCCACCACATGGCTGTTGTCGCCTTCGAGGTGGGCAGCCGCGAAGTCCCCGCGCAACTGCGAGGTGACATTCAGGTCTTCGATTTCATGGCGGTCGGTGTCCCTGGTGATCTTGACGACCCGGACTTCGGCTTTTCCGTACTGGTTGTGGCCGAGGACGATCTTGTTGCTCATGGTCTGATTCCCAACTTCAGGTATGTGACACCAAAGTCCCACATAGAAATTAAGCGCGTGTTTCCCGCGCGTTTCTCATTCCGTCGGCCCACAAAAAAGAGCCGACATCAGTTGATGCCAGCTCATTACGACCCTGCCTGCTGCTCCCAGGTTACGTGACCTGCGCCACGAATTGGGATTAAGCGTAGCCCGGTCCGGGCGTGGTGTACATCACTTTTCGAAAAAACGGTTTGTGACCGCGGCGGCCAGGGCTCTTGACCGCAGGCTTCCGTCGCCCTAGTCTTTTCCATATAGCAATAAATTATTTCCAAAATGTGGAATTCAGCCGCATGATTCGGTTCGGTGCGAGGAAGCAGCCACACAATGCATGAGGAGGAATCCATGAACTCGCAGGAGAAGGGCAGTGCCGTTGAATTTCCGGCGCCCGGCCAGGAGCTGTACCTGCCGTTCAGCGCCGCGGACTTCGGTGCCACAGACCCGGACTTCTACATTCCGGCCGACTGCGAACGGAGGGACCGCGGCTTTTCCCGATGGCTCCGTGCGCTGCCGCTCTTTGGCCGGTAGACGTTTTGTTTGGGCGGTAGGGCGGCGTTGGCGTGAAGACCCGGAAATAGAGATTTCACATAACGAAACTGGGCTTCCCTCAAATAGGGCGCGCCGCGCGGACATCCCGGTGCTACTGTCGATCTTGCCAACGGCGGGCAGCCCGGGACGCGGGAAGCTATCTACCAGGCGCAACCTTCAAGGCACATGCTGAAGACTGGTCACCGTCGCATACGGCCCTTGCGTACCCGTCACGGTGTACAGGCTTCCGCAGGTAGGGAGTGGCGGCATGACTACAACCGGTACGGCCCAGAAGTTCCTGGCGAGATCCATCGAGTTGGCCAAGGCTAACGTCCTGAACAGCGGCGGCCCGTTCGGCGCAGTGGTGGTCACTGCGGACGGGCTTGCGTTCGAAGGCGTCAACCGCGTCACCGCCACCAACGATCCCACGGCGCACGCCGAGGTGACGGCCATCCGGCGGGCCTGTAGCGAACTGGGCACCTTCGATCTCAGCGGTGCCACGCTCTACTGCAGCTGCGAGCCGTGCCCCATGTGCCTGGCGTCCGCACTGTGGGCGCGGGTGTCACGCGTGGTGTTCGCCGCGGACCGGCACGATGCCGCGTCCGCGGGGTTCGATGACGCCGTCTTCTACGAATACTTCGAAAACGATCAGCGCGACGCGCTCATGCCGGTGGGCAGGCTGGAACTCACAGACCCGCAAGCGCCCGCGGCACTGGATCCCTTCAAGGCCTGGAACTCGCTTGAGTCCCGGACCGACTACTAGCGCCGGGGACTGCGGCCATGTTGGATCTGCTCCCGCACCTGAGCACATGGCGGCCGGCCGCGTCCGGGCAGCTCTGCGCGGTGGCCACCGTCGTGGGCACTGCCGGATCAGTGCCGAGGCCCGTGGGCACCTCCATGCTGGTCTCGGAGACCGGCGAGGTGCTGGGCAGCCTGTCCGGTGGATGCGTTGAAGGGGCCGTTGTGGAAGCGGCCCTGGAGGCAATGCGCGACGGCAGGACGCGCCGGGAGTTCTTCGGATACAGCGCCGAGGACGCGTTTGCGGCCGGGCTGACCTGCGGCGGCAGGCTGGAAATCCACATCGAACCCGTGGATACGGGGCCCGGCCGGCTGCGGCTGGACGGCCTGCTGGCCCTGGCAGGGAGGCATCCGGCCGGCGGCGCTGCGCTGATCCGCAGGGTAGACGCCGGCGGAGGCGGCGCCGTCGTGGTTCCAGACCCGGCGGCCTTCCAGGTACTGCAGTCGGCCGAACTCGCCGCGATGCTCGGTGCGGGCGGTTCCGGTGGTGCCGGGCTCGCGATGCGGGCGGCAGCAGCCCAGTTGGAACCGCTGCTGAGGGGAGGCCGTACAGGGCTGGTCCGGATCGCGTCCGCGGGGGAGCGCCAGCAGGAACCCGTGAGCCTGCTGGTGGAGAGCCGGCTACCGGCGCCGCGCCTGCTGATCTTCGGCGCCAATGACTTCGGTGCGGCACTCGTGCCGGCCGCGAAACTCCTGGGCTTCCATGTCACGGTGTGCGATGCGCGCCCGGCGTTCGCACAGCAGGACAGGTTCGGCGCCGCGGACGAGGTGGCCACGGCCTGGCCGCACCGGTACTTGGCGGACCAAGTGCTGGCCGGCCGCACCGACGCCCGGACGGCCATCTGCGTGCTCACACACGATCCGAAATTCGATGTCCCGCTCCTGCAGGCCGCGCTCGGCCTGGACGTGGACTATGTCGGCGCCATGGGGTCCAGACGAAGCCACCGCGGGCGGATCGATGCTCTGCGGCAGGCCGGCGTGGCCGACGGCGACCTGGCCCGGCTGCATTCGCCCATCGGCCTGGACCTCGGGGCCGTCACGCCGGAAGAGGTCGCGGTCTCCATCACGGCAGAACTCGTGGCCAACCGGAGCAAGGCCGCCGGGCTGGCCCAGGGCAGCGTGTCCCTGAAGGATGCCAGCGGCCCCATTCACCACTACTCCCGAAATCATCAGGACAGCAGTCATCACGGCCGCAACCATCACGGCCGCAACCATCACGACAGCAGCGCCGGCATGCCGGAACCTGAGGAGGCCCAGTGGACATGAACACCATCGAGGCCGTGGTCCGCACCGCGGATCCGGCGCAGTGGCGCGAAGGGGACGCCTGGCTCGCGGGGGGCACCGTGCTTTTCTCCTCCGGGAGCCCCGCCGCCGGACAGGAACCGCTCCGGCGCCTCCTGGACCTCGGCTCCACGGACTGGACACCCATAGCGGTGTCGGCGGCCGGCATCGAGCTGGCGGCGACCTGCACCATCGCGCAACTGTATGCATTCCCGGATGCGGATGCGGATGCGGATACGGATGCCGGCTCGGCCGCCGGCCGGGGGCTGGCCGGGAACTGGCCCGGCGTGGAGCTCGTCCGCCCCTGCTGCGAGTCTTTTGTGGCCTCCTTCAAGGTCTGGTACATGTCCACGGTGGGCGGCAACCTGTGCACTTCCCTGCCGGCCGGGCCCATGATCTCGCTCTGCGCGGCGCTCGACGCCACGGCCACCATTCTGGGCCCCGGCGGCGCCCGCCGCACGCTCCCGGTGCTGGACTTCGTTACGGGCGACGGGACGAACTGCCTCGCTCCCGGCGAGCTCCTGCGCAGCGTGAGCCTGCCGGCGGCGGCACTGTCCTCCCGGGTGGCCTTCCGCCGGCTGTCGCTGAGCAACCTGGGCAGGTCAGCGGTGCTGCTGATTGGAAGGCTCGACGCCGGCGGCACCCTGGTCCTGACCGTCACCGCAGCCACCAAGCGCCCCGTGCAGCTGCGCCTGGAGTCCTCCGCGGCGGCGCTCGCCGGCGCCCTCACTGATGCTCTCTCCGAGGCCTTGGATGCCGCCATCCCCGATGAGCTGTACCACGACGACGTCCACGGCCTGCCCGCCTGGCGCAAGGACATGACGTACCGGCTGGCCCATGAAATCCAGGCCGAACTCACCGCCCCGGCAGGCCGCGACCCGTTACGCATATCCGGTGACTTCTGGCCGCCGCGGGGCGGGACCCTGAACGGTGGACTCCGGACGGAAGGTGCCTGAGCATGAGAATCGAGATCAACGGTGTCCCGGCGCAGGCCGAACCCCGTCCCGGCCAGTGCCTGCGGACGTTCCTTCGCGAGCAGGGGAACCTGGGCGTCAAGAAGGGCTGCGACGCCGGCGACTGCGGCGCCTGCACGGTGCACGTGGACGGGGTCCCGGTGCACAGCTGCATTTATCCCGCGGTCCGCGCGGAAGGCCGGGCGGTCACCACGGTGGAAGGACTGGCCGCCGCCAGCGCCTCCGGCGGACCCGGTGACCCCAACAGCACCGCGCTTCATCCGATGCAGCAGCAGTTCCTGGACCGGCAGGGCTTCCAATGCGGCTTTTGCACGGCCGGCATGGTGATGACGGCAGCGACGTTCGATGAGGAGCAGAGGGCGGACCTGCCGCGGAACCTGAAGGGCAACCTGTGCCGGTGCACCGGGTACACGGCCATCGAGGACGCCGTCTGCGGGAGGGGGAGCCGCCCGGTCACCCCTTCTGAGGGGCCTGGCCGGCCGGAGCCGCGCGCCGGACAACTGGGCGACGACGCTCCCGCCCCCGCCGGCCTCGCCATCGTCACGGGGCAGGCCCGCTACACCCTGGACGTCCCGGCCGATGAACTGCCCGGGCTGCTGCACGCGAAACTGCTGCGCTCCCCGCATGCCCACGCCCGGATCCGCTCCATCGACGCAGCAGCCGCGCTGGCGATTCCCGGCGTCGCGGCCGTCTTCACCCACGAGGACTCCCCGGCGCAGCTGTTTTCGACCGCGCAGCACGAGCTCTACACCGACGACCCGGACGACACCCGCGTGTTTGACGACGTCGTGCGGTTCACCGGCCAGCGCGTCGCCGCCGTCGTCGCCGGGACGGTGGCGGCGGCGGAGGCTGGCGTGCGGGCCCTGAAGGTCGACTACGAGGTGCTGGACGCGGTCTTTACCCCGGAGCACGCCATGCTCCCCGGCGCCCCCGCCCTCCACGGGGACAAGGACGCAACCACGGCCCGCATCAGCCGGCCGGAGCGGAACGTCGTCGCGGAACTGCATTCCGAGCTCGGCGACATGGCGGCCGGGTTCGCCGCGGCGGACTTCATCCACGAACACACGTACCGGACTCAACGGGTGCAGCACATGGCGCTCGAAACCCATGCCTCCATCGCCTCGATCGGCGGTGACGGGCGGCTGCTGATCCGCACCTCCAGCCAGGTCCCGTTCCTGGTGCGGCGCACCCTGGGCCGGGTGTTCGGCCTGCCGGAAGAGCAGATCCGGGTGGTGGCCGGACGGGTGGGCGGCGGTTTCGGCGGCAAACAAGAGGTGCTCACCGAGGACGTCGTGGCGCTGGCCGCCCTGAAGCTCAACCGCCCCGTGCAGCTTGAATTCACCCGGACCGAACAGTTCACCGCCGCCACCACCAAGCATCCCTTCACCATCCATCTCAAGGCCGGCGCCAGCCGCGACGGGCGGCTGACCGCACTGAAGCTGGAGGTGCTCACCAACACGGGCGCCTATGGCAACCACGCGACCGGGGTCATGTTCCACGGCTGCGGTGAGTCGTTGGCGGTGTACAAATGCGCCAACAAGAAAGTGGACGCCCACGCCGTGTACACCAACACGGTGCCGTCCGGTGCCTTCCGAGGCTACGGGCTCAGCCAGATGATCTTCGCGATCGAATCCGGCATCGACGAGCTCGCGGCAGGGATCGGCATGGACCCCCTGGAGTTCCGCCGCCGGAACATGGTCCGGGAAGGCGACGACATGCTGTCCATCCGCGACGAGCCCCAGGAGGACGTCCGCTACGGCAGCTACGGCCTGGACCAGTGCACGAAGCTGGTCGAGGACGCGCTGGCCCGTGGGCGGGAACGCTGCCGCGCCGCCGGCCTCGACAGCCTGGGACCGGACTGGGTGGTCGGGGAGGGGACTGCCCTGTCCATGATCGACACCGTCCCGCCACGCGGCCACTTTGCCCACTCCAGGCTCCGGCTCCTGCCCGACGGGACCTACGCCGCCGACGTCGGGACGGCAGAATTCGGCAACGGCACCTCCACCGTCCACGCGCAGCTCGCGGCCACCGCGCTGTCCACCTCCGCCGCCCGCGTCACCCTCCGGCAGTCCGACACCGACCTGGTGGACCACGATTCCGGGGCGTTCGGATCTGCCGGCACCGTAGTGGCGGGCAAAGCGACGCTCGCGGCCGCCGAGGACCTCGCCCTCCGCATCCGCGCCTTCGCCGCCGGCCTCCGCCTCGTGCCGCGCTCCGGCTGCGTCCTGGACGGGGACGCTGTGGACTGCGAGGGAACCCGGGTGCCCCTGACGGACATTTACGACGCCGCGGAGCAGGCCGGCGTCGAGCTCGCCGCCGAGGGGCGTTGGGGCGGGACGCCGCGTTCCGTGGCGTTCAATGTCCAGGGCTTCCGGGTGGCGGTGAACACCGGGACGGGGGAGCTGCGAATCCTGCAGAGCGTGCAGGCGGCCGACGCCGGCGTGGTGGTCAATCCGCGCCAGTGCCGCGGCCAGATCGAAGGCGGGATCGCGCAGGCCCTCGGCTCTGCGCTCTACGAGGAGGTCACAGTGGACGACGCCGGCCGCGTCACCACCGACGTCCTGCGGCAGTACCACGTCCCCTCCTTCGCCGACGTGCCGCGCAGCGAGGTGTACTTCGCCGACACCAGCGACAAGCTGGGCCCGCTGGGCGCGAAGTCGATGAGCGAGAGCCCGTTCAATCCGGTGGCGCCGGCGCTCGCGAACGCCATCCGGAACGCCACCGGCGTGAGGTTTTCCCAGCTGCCCATCACCCGGGACAAGATCTATCTGGGCCTGAAGGAAGCAGGGCTGGTTCGTCCGCTTTGAGGCCGCTGCCGGCCTATAGTCGGACGATGGAACAACGAATCTTGGGCAAAACCGGACGAAACGTCTCCACCGTCGGGTTGGGGACGTGGCAGCTTGGCGCGGACTGGGGCAACGTGGACCCCGCGCAGGCGCAGGCCATCCTGGCGGCCTCCGTCGAAGCGGGCGTCACGTTCTTCGACACCGCGGACGTCTATGGCGACGGCCGCAGTGAGCAGGCCATCGGCGCCTTCCTGGCCGACAACCCCGGCCTGGACATCACGGTGGCCACCAAGATGGGCCGGCGGGTGGAGCAGCGGCCGGCGAACTACAACCTCGCCAACTTCCGCGAATGGACCGACCGGTCGCGGCGCAACCTGGGCGTCGAGCAGCTGGATCTGGTCCAGCTGCACTGCCCGCCCACCGCGGTGTACAGCAACAACGAGGTCTACGACGCGCTGGACACGCTCGTGGCCGAGGGGGCCATCCGCAACTACGGCGTCAGCGTGGAGCGGACCGAGGAAGCCCTCGAAGCAATGCGCCACGACGGCACCGCCACCGTGCAGATCATCCTCAACGCCTTCCGGCTCAAGCCGCTGGATGAAGTGTTGCCCGCCGCCGAGGCCGCCGGGGTGGGCATCATCGCCCGCGTCCCGCTCGCCTCCGGGCTGCTCTCCGGCAAATACACCGCGGAGACGTCCTTCGCGGAGGACGATCACCGGAACTATAACCGCACCGGATCGGCGTTCGACGTCGGGGAAACCTTCTCCGGCGTGGACTTCGGGGAAGGCCTCAAAGCGGTGGCCGAGTTCGAGGAACTGGTGCCCGACGGCGTCAGCACCGCCCAGGCGGCCATCGCCTGGATCGCGGCGCAGGACGGCGTCAGCACGGTGATCCCGGGCGCGCGGAACGTGGACCAGGCGCGCTCCAATGCCGCCGCGGCGGGTGTCAGCGGCATTGACGCAACGTTCGACGTCGGCGTCCGCGAAATCTATGACCGCTACTTCCGTGAAACCATCCACCCGCGCTGGTAGGGCGCTTGATTCTGCCGGGTGTCCCCAAGGGCCGACGAATGACTGTTTCCTCCATCGACGGCTTCGTTGACCGTCTCGCGGCCGTCGAAACGGGGCCGGGCTGCAACAACTTCTTTGATCACACCGAGCCTGGAAATGCGCAGCGGCGGCGGAACCTGGAGCTCTATCTGCGGGAGATGCAGGACCGCGCCCCAAAGGTCCTGCTGCTGGGCGAAGCCCCCGGGTACAGGGGCATGAGGATCACCGGGATTCCCTTCACGAACCGCGCAATGCTCGAAGGCCCTGCCAACGGGTTTGGGCTGTTTGGGCCCGGGAAGGGGTACGTGCTCCCGGCGGATGCTGCGGGAATCGCTGCGGAGCCGACGGCCACGGTGATGTGGCAGGTCCTGGCCGAGCTGGAATTCCTGCCCCTGCTGTGGAGCGCCTGCCCGTGGCACACCCACGTGCCCGGGCGGCCGCTGTCCAACCGCACGCCGAGGGCCTCCGAGGCTGACCTTGGAACTCCGTTCTGGCAGGCGCTGATCGAGGCGTTTTCCATCGAAACCGTGGTGGCCGTGGGCAATGTGGCGCACCGCAGCCTGCAGCGCAGCGGCATGGACGCCCCGAAAATCAGGCACCCGGCCCACGGCGGCCGGTCCGGTTTCAAGCGCGGCCTGCAGGAGTTTTTGGCTCACTCGCGCTAAAACCAGCGCGGGGTCAGATACGGCCCATCGAGGGGGTCTTGATGGGCCGTATCTGACCCCGCGTTGTCTTTAGTCGAGGAGGTGCAGCTGTTCGGGGGAGTCGAGGTCCTCGCCGCCGGAGAGGTCGCTGCAGTCCACCAGATCAATCAGGTCCCGGTGCGCCCGCAGGAAGACGCGCGCGCCGGCGTCGCCCGTTGCTGTTTCCGCGGCTTCGGTGCGAAGCCCGGCATCGAGCAGCAGCGGGTGTCCGCGCTGCAGCGTCCCCTCCGCGTCGCGGTAGCCGGCCGCCGTTACCCGGCCGGGCCGGTGGGCTGCCAGCAGCCGGGTGACGGTCTCCCTGGTCAGGCTGGGCTGGTCCACCAGCGCAATGAGCACATGGGCCTCCAGGGCCGCCGCGGCGATACCGGCCCGGAACGAGCTGCCCATTCCGCTGGCCCAGTGCGGGTTGTCGATGACCCGGTGCCGGCCGAGGTCGGTGGCGGCGCGGACCCTTGCCGCATCCGCGCCAAGCACCACCACCACCTCCCGGCAGCCGCCCGCTAGCAGCACGTCAGCGAGCACTTCGACCAGCGTGCGGCCATGGAAGGGGAGCAACGCCTTGGGCCCGAGCCCCAGCCGCGTCCCGGCTCCGGCGGCCAGCAGCACCGCCGTCGTGCCGCCGGATCCGGTGCCGTGCGCTCTGCTGTCGCTCATCTGCCCACCATAACTCGCTTCTCAGGCGTCGCCACCCGCTCCTCCGGTGGTCCCGGCGGTGACGTCCAGGAGCTTGTAGCGGTCGATCGCGTAGGCGGGCACCCCGCTGTCGACCTCTCCGCGCGAGGCCAGCAGCTGGAGGGTCTTCACTACAATCGAGTGGATGTCGTTCTTGAAGAAACGGCGGGCCGCGGCGCGGGTGTCGGAGAAGCCGAAACCGTCCGCGCCGAGCGAGGCGAACTGGTGCGGCAGGAACTGGCGGATCTGGTCCGGCACGGCCTTCATGTAGTCGGTGACCGCCACGACCGGCCCGGTGGCACCGGCGAGCTGCTGGGCCACGAACGGGACGCGGGCGGGCTGGCCGGGGTTCAGGAAGGCCTCTTCTTCTGCCGCGAGGCCGTCGCGGCGGAGTTCGGTCCAGGAGGTCACGGACCAGACATCGGCGGAGACGCCCCAGTCCTCGGCGAGGACCCGCTGGGCTTCGAGGGCCCACGGAACGGACACGCCGGAGGCCAGGATCTGGCTTTTAGGCCCGTCAAAGTCCGACTCCGACACCCGGTAGATGCCTTTCAGGACACCGTTGACGTCGAGGTTTTCGGGTTCGGCCGGCTGGACGATCGGCTCGTTGTAGACAGTGATGTAGTACATCACGTTCCGCGACGGATCGTTGCCGGCAATTTCCTTCCCGGCTTCGCCGGGGCCGTACATCCGCTCCAGGCCGTCCCGGATGATGTGGCCCATCTCGTAGCCGTATGCCGGGTCGTAGGTGATGACGGCCGGGTTGGTTGCTGCCAGTATCGGGGAGTGCCCGTCGGCGTGCTGCAGGCCTTCGCCGGTCAGCGTGGTCCGGCCTGCCGTGGCGCCGATGATGAACCCGCGGGTCATCTGGTCGGCGGCCGCCCAGAAGGAATCGCCTGTGCGCTGGAAGCCGAACATCGAGTAGAAGACGTAGACCGGGATGAGCGGTTCGCCGTGGGTGGCGTAGGACGTTCCGGCGGCGGTGAAGGCTGCCACCGCCCCGGCTTCATTGATGCCCGGGTGGATCAGCTGGCCCTGGGCCGATTCCTTATAGGCAAGGACGAGCTCCCGGTCCACGGAGAGGTAGCCCTGGCCGTCCGGGTTGTAGATCTTCGCCGTCGGGAAGAACGCGTCCATGCCGAACGTGCGGGATTCGTCCGGCACGATCGGGACAATCCGCTTGCCGAACTCCTTGTCCCGCATGAGGTCCTTGAGCAGGCGGACGAACGCCATGGTGGTGGCGGCGTGCTGCTTGCCGGAGCCGCGGTTGGCGACTTCGTAGACCTTCTCGTCCGGGAGGGTGACGTCGGCGTGCTTGGA